>DAOLKH010000149.1:0-5312 GCA_035331685.1 Pseudomonadales bacterium | reverse complement strand
GCACCGTCGCGCCAAGGTAGTCACCGCGGCGCTCGCGGCGCAGCACTTCCTCGTACACCTTGCCGGTCGTGAAGTTGTTGCGACACGTCATGCGGGTACGCACGAAGCGTTCGTAGTGGCCGAGATCGAGGTCCGTTTCGGAACCGTCGTCGGTCACGAACACTTCGCCGTGCTGGAACGGACTCATCGTGCCCGGATCGACGTTGATGTACGGGTCAAGCTTCAGCAGAGTGACGCGCAGGCCACGGGCCTCGAGAATCGCCGCCAGCGACGCCGAAGCCAGCCCCTTGCCCAACGAGGAAACCACCCCACCCGTGACGAATATCAAACGCGTCATGCCTGGCCTTGAACGTGTCGAAACTGACTGGTCTGGACGCGGAGCGACGCCCCGCGAGGATGGGAGGCCACCTTATCAGAAAGCCCCCCGCACCTCAACGAAACAGCCCGGTTCGCAGCGAACGTCGCAAGACGGCACGAAGCGTGTGGTGACGCCTTCGCATCGGGGGGGGGGAGCGTCTTTGCGACACCCGCTGCAAACCAGCTATGACCAGGCGCGGAAGCGTTCGACCAGATCACACACGCGCTGTGAATAACCCCACTCGTTGTCGTACCAGCTCAGGCACTTCAGGAAACGTCCGCCACACACCATCGTGAACGTGGCGTCGAAGATCGAGGAATGCGGATTGCCGATCACGTCCGAGGAGACCACCGGCTGCTCGGTGTACTGCAGGATCCCCGCAAGCTGCGCCGACGCCGCTGCCTCGGCCATCGCCCGGTTCACGTCGGCCACACTGGCCTCGCGTTCGAGTTCGACGAACAGATCGACCACCGAACCATCCGGAACCGGCACCCGCGAAGCGATCCCGTCCAGCCGCCCCTTCAGCGCCGGCAATACCTTGCCGACCGCGCGCGCAGCACCCGTGGTGGTAGGAATGATGTTCTCCGCTGCCGCACGGCTGCGCCTCCAGTCGGTATGTGGCACGTCAGCCAGACGCTGGTCGTTGGTGTATGCATGCACCGTGTTGATCACACCTTCGACGATGCCGAAACTCTCGTGCAGCACGCGCGCGACCGGCGCCAGGCAGTTGGTGGTGCAACTCGCGTTCGAGACGATGCGATGCCCCGGCTGCAACCCCTCATCGTTGACACCGAGAACGATCGTATAGTCGATGTCATCCTTCGCCGGCACGGTCAGGATCACGCGCCCGGCACCGGCGTCCAGATGCTGCTGCAGTTCGGCACGCTTCTTGAACTTGCCGGTCGCCTCGATCACCACATCGACCTCGAGCTCGCGCCATGGCAGCGCCGTCGGGTCCCTCTCGCCCAGCATGCGCGTACGCCCGTTCGCAGTGACCAGATGACCATCTTCAAGCGCGAGCGGCCCGCGGAACGGTCCCATCACGGTGTCGTAACGAAGCAGATACAGCAGCGCTGCATCGTCGAAGACGTCGTTGATCGCCACCACATCGACATCGGGACGACTGTTCAGGATGCGGAACACCGACCGTCCGATACGCCCGAATCCGTTGATTGCAACTCTCATCACTGCTTTCTCCTTCAGGCCTGCCCCGCGTACGTACGCACCACATCGAGCACCCGGCAGGCATGCCCCAGCGTCTCGTACCAGCCCAGTGCCTTCAGCATGCGCTCGCCCGCGCGCTGGGTACCGCGAGAGTCGAACAGCAGGGATTGCCTGCAACCTATCACGTCCGATGAAACGATCGGATCCTCCGCGATGCCGACCAGATCCGGGCGCACCGCCGCTGCGGCGCGCAACGCCTCGTTGACCCGTTCAGCGTCGGAGGCTGCGCGCAACACGCAGTTCAGGTCAAGCAGCGAACCGTGCTGTACCGGAACGTTCAGCGCGCACCCGGAGAGCCGCCCCGCGAAACGTGGCAGCAACTGCTCGATGCAGGCCGCCGACGCGTTGTAGTTCGGAATGATGTTCTGCGCTGCGGAGCGGCTGCGACGCTGGTCACCCTGCGCATAGTCCTGCAATGGCTGGTCACTGGTATACGCGTGGATGCTGGTCATCGCCGCGTACTCGACCCCGACAGCCCGGTCGATCGCATCGAGCAGCAGCGCCAGCGCATTGGTCGTCGGCGAACCCGCCGATATCACGCGGTCCGCGATGTCGGCATCCGCTTCGTTGATGCCCGGAATCAGCACGCGGTCGGGCTGCTCGGCGAGCGTCGCGTAGACGAGTCGCTGCCCGCCGGCAGCGAGTTGTGCCTCGGCGTGTACGCGCCGGCGGTAGCGGCCGGTCGCATCGACCACGCAGTCGACACCGAACGCGTCCCACGGCACGTCGCCCGGCGCCACGAGCTGCAGCATGCGCGTGGAGAAAGTCTCGCCGCGCAGGTAGTTGCCCTCGCGTCGGCAGCTGAAACCGTCTTCGGCGCCGGTTTCGAGCAGGTAATGCAATACGTCGGGCTTGCCGATATCGGCTACCGCCACGATCTCGAGATCGTCCGTCGCGGCTGCCAGGCGAAAGATCTGCCGCCCGATCTGCCCCAACCCCATCAGGCCGATGCGGTGTCTGCGCGCCGTCTGTGGCATGTCGAATTCTCCGATTCCGGACAAAGGACGACCGCCTGCGGTTGCCCCGCCGACGGTCGCAGCATGTGGGATACGTTGAGGTCAGTCGATCTTGACCTTGCGCTTGTTCGTCTTGGCCACCTTGGGCAATGTCAGCTCGAGCACACCATCCTGGAACGTCGCCTTGGCAACGTCTCCCATGACTTCGGCCGGCAGCGCCAGCGTGCGCTGGAAGCTGCCGCTGGTGATCTCGCGACGAAAGAAGTCACCGTGCTCTTCCTTGCTTTCCTTGTGGATTTCGCCACGGATCGTCACCGTCTGGTCCGTCAGCGAAATCTCCAGATCATCCTTGGCCATGCCCGGAAGCTCTGCACGCACCAGAACCTCATTGTCGCGATCGATGACGTCGACCTTCGGCGCGTGTGCCTGGAACGGCCAACCCGTTTGCCCAAGCGCCGGTAGCCCCATCCGCGACATCAGTCCACGCGAGAGCCTGTCGAACAGCACGTCCATTTCCTCGAACGGACTCAAGGCCCGTGACCCGCCCGACTTTTCCGACTCGGCCACCGCCTTCGTCGTCTTTGTGACCTTGCTGGCCTTCACCTTTGGCGCAGCCTTGGCACGAGCCTGTTTCGCTTTGTCCATTGCCATGATAACGATGCTCCTCTGTGGTGATTGAGATGGATGGAAACGGTTGCGGCGCGCCAGTCCCTCAGCCGTCCACACCGGCTCCGCAAGACTGCACGACGAAAGCGATCATGGCTGCGGCAATCTGTATCTCGCTCGCATCGAGCGCGAGTGCAGCGCCGCCATCGGCTGTGCGCACCACCGCTCCCCACACGCACTGCGTGGCGCCGGGGCGATCTTCCGAAGTCCGCAACTCGCACTGCACACGCTGGTGTCGCACCAGTTCGCAGCATTCGGTTTCGATGAACAGGCCGTGACTGCTGGCATCACGTATCCTGCCGGTAGCGATTGGCAGCCCACGCCTGTAGATCAGCGTATCGATCCCGACCGGGATACGCGCATGGTGACGGTTCTCCATCACTTCCGCTCCACCATGAAAATCGCCGTCATTGTGATCTTGACAGGCTCCGGAATGCAACGATCCACGCCACGATCCACGCCAGGCTCCGGATCAGGCATCGACGGACTCCGCGAGTCGACCGTAAGTGCCGAACAGCGCACGCAGGCGCACAGCGAGTTCGGACGTGAACTGCCCTGGCGCGCATTGCCAGCTCCAGTTGTTGCCAATCGTTCCCGGCCGGTTCATGCGATGAAGCGAATCGAGTGCAAGCAGATCCTGCATCGGCATCACCGCCAGCCGGGCCACCGATGCCAGCGCCGCACGCACCAGCGGCCACGGCATCGCCTCGCGCGGCATGCCCAGGTATTCCAGAACACGCACACGCTGGTCCTCGTCGAGGCTCTGAAACCAGCCGAGCGTGGTGTCGTTGTCGTGCGTCCCCGTATACACCACGTTCGACGTGGCGTGGTTGTGCGGCAGATAGGGATTTGCACCATCGCGGTCGAATGCGAACTGCAATACCAGCATTCCAGGCAGCGCGAACCGGTGGCGCAGTACCTCGACCTCCGGTGTGATGATGCCGAGATTTTCCGCAACCAGCGTGCCTTCGCCACTGACCTCCAGCAGCGCGGCGAGCACTGCTTCGCCCGGAGTGCTCTCCCAGTGACCGACTGCCGCCGATTCGGCATCACGCGCAATGTGCCAGCAGGCGTGGAAACCGCGAAAATGGTCGATCCGCACCAGGTCGCAGCGCCGCCGCTCGGACGCCATGCGACGCCGCCACCAGCGGTAGCCGTCCGCAGCCATCGCATCCCACGCGTAGTGCGGGTTGCCCCAGCGCTGGCCTTGCGCACTGAAATAATCCGGTGGCACCCCGGTGACCGTCAGCGGCAGACCGTTCGCATCGAGACGGAACAGTTCACGCGCACTCCACACATCGGCACTGTCGTGTGCCACGAAGATCGGCATATCACCCAGGATTGCGATGCCGTGGCGCGCAGCGTAGCCACGCAACTCCCCCCACTGCTCGGCGAACACGTACTGCTCGAAACGCAGTGCGGCCAGGCGCCCGGCGAGCGCAGCGGCAGCCACGGCCAGCGCATCCGGGTTGCGCTCGCGCAACCCGGGCTCCCAGTCGGTCCATACGGTCGCGTGCCGGCTCTCGCGGATCGCGGTGAACAGCACGTAGTCCTGCAGCCAGTCCTGGGCCTCGCACCAGCCCGCAAAACGCTCCCGAAGCGCACCATCGTGGTCACACGCCGCCGCGAAGCGATCCGCCGCAAGCCCGAGCGCCCATTGACGCACGCACGCGCGTTCACGTACCTGCGCCAATTCGCTCGCATCGAGCAGATGACGATCCGCCAGCCAGTCGAGACTGATCAGGCGCGGATTGCCTGCATGCACCGATGTGACGTTGTACGGTGAACCGTCCGCGTGCGTCGGCCCCAGTGGCAGGACCTGCCAGATGCCGGCACCTGAAGCTGCAAGGAACTCGATGAACCGGTATGCGCCATGTCCCATGTCACCACTACCGTACGCTGACGGCAACGACGTGAGATGCAACAACACGCCGGCAGCGCGCCGCTCCAGCAACGGCGGACTCACGCTACCGCGCCCTGCGGTCCGGAGCTGCGCATCACGCCGCCGAGGGCCGGATCACCACTGCCTCGCGTGAATACATCCGCGAGGTATTGTGGCGGTTCGACGCCGAGCATTACGACGGGGTGCTGGCCGTCCGCCGGCGTGA
>DAOLKH010000148.1:0-5323 GCA_035331685.1 Pseudomonadales bacterium | reverse complement strand
CATGGACGGCACGATCCCGCGCTGGCGCCTTGGCGAGATGCTCTCAGCCATCCAGCAGATGGAACGCAAGTACGGCCTGCGCTGCCCCAACGTCTTCCACGCCGGCGACGGAAACCTGCACCCGCTGATCCTGTTCGACGACAACGACCCCGACCAGCTCCGGCGCGCCGAAGCCTTCGGCGTCGAGATCCTCGAACTGAGCGTCGCGCTCGGCGGCACCATCACCGGCGAGCACGGCGTGGGGCTCGAGAAGATCACGCAGATGTGCACCCAGTTCACTCCGGAAACGCTCGCGCGATTCCACGGAATCAAGCGCGCTTTCGACCCCTCAGGGCTGTTGAACCCCGACAAGGCGATTCCCACGCTGCACCGCTGCGCCGAGTACGGACGCATGAAGGTGGTCGGCGGCAGGCTGCCGTTCCCGGAGCTGGAGCGTTTCTGATGGACGCAGCCGTCGCAATACTGCAACAACGGGTGCGCGAGGCGATGCACGCGGGGACGCCACTGCGCATCCGTGCCGGCAGCAGCAAGGACTTCTACGGCAACGCCTGCAGCGGCGAGCGGCTCGACCCGCGCAGCCACACCGGCATCGTCGCCTACGAACCATCCGAACTCGTGGTCACCGCGCGCGCCGGCACCCCGCTGGCCGAACTGGAGGCAACACTCGACGCAAGCAGGCAGATGCTCGCGTTCGAACCTCCGCACTTCGGCACGGGGGCAACCATTGGCGGCTGCGTGGCCGCAGGACTGTCCGGGCCACGGCGCGCCAGTGCCGGAGCGGTGCGCGATTTCGTGCTCGGCGCAACGCTGCTTTCGGGCAGGGCGGAGATCGCGGCATTCGGCGGCACCGCGATGAAGAACGTCGCCGGCTACGACGTGTCGCGCCTGCTTGCCGGCAGCCTGGGCGTGCTCGGGGTGATCCTCGAGGTATCGCTGAAGGTGATACCGAAGCCGGCGACGGAAGCAACGCTTCGCTTCGAGATGGACCAGCACAGCGCGCTGCAGTGCATGAACGCATGGGGCGGACAGCCGTTGCCGGTGTCGGCAACCGCATGGAACGGCGCAACGGGCACGGGCACCGGAACCGGCATCCTGCACGTGCGCCTGTCCGGCGCACGTGCCGCAGTTGCCGCAGCCTGTTCGCGACTGGGCGGTGAACGTCTCGACGAAGCTGGTGCCGTGTGTTTCTGGCACGCGCTGCGCGAACACGGCGACCCGTACTTTGCGGACGATGCGCCACTGTGGCGGCTCGGCCTGCCTGCGACGGCAGCACCGCTCGAGTTCGATGGCCCACAACTGATCGAATGGGGTGGTGCGCAGCGCTGGCTGCGCACGCATGCAGCCGCTGCCGCGGTGCGCGAACAGGCACGCACACGCGGCGGCCACGCCACGCTGTTTCGGGGCGGCACAGGCGAACACGACGTGTTCACGCCACTCGCTGCACCCATCGCGGCGATCCACCGACGGCTCAAGGCCGAATTCGACCCGGCCGGGATACTGAACCCGGGTCGCCTGTATCCGGAGCTCTGACGATGCAGACGGAGCTGGCAGACTTCATCAGGGACACGCCCGACGGCGAAGAGGCAGCGGCGATCATCGGCCGATGCGTGCACTGCGGTTTCTGCAATGCGACCTGCCCCAGCTACCAGTTGCTTGGCGATGAGCTCGACGGGCCGCGCGGGCGCATCTACCTGATCAAGCAGGTACTCGAAGGCAGCACGCCGAGTGCATCCACCCGGCTGCATCTCGATCGCTGTCTGGGTTGCCGCGCCTGCGAGACGACCTGCCCTTCCGGGGTGGAATACGGACGCCTGCTCGATATCGGCAGGAACGCGGTTGCACAGCGAACTCGCCGCCCGGCAGCGCAGGCAGCGCTGCGCTGGCTGTTGCGCACCGGCCTCGGCAGTCGTTTCTTCGCCCCCGCACTCGCGCTCGGGCGCGCACTGCGCCCGCTGCTGCCACCGGTATTGCGCGATCACATGCCTCTCGCACGCGCTCCCGGTGCGTGGCCAGCGCGCACGCATTCGCGCCGGATGCTGCTGCTCACCGGCTGCGTTCAGCCCGCCATGCTGCCGAACATCAACGCGGCGACCGCGCGCGTCTTCGACGCACTCGGCGTGCAGCTCGTGGTGTCGCTGCAGGCTGGGTGCTGCGGTGCGCTGCACCAGCACCTCGACGATCCGGGCGGTGCGCAGCGCATGGCCCGGCGCAACATCGACGCGTGGTGGCCACACATCGAATCGGGCTGCGAAGCGATCCTGGTGAACGCGAGCGGCTGCGGAGCACATGTAGCCGAATACGCGCACCTGCTGCGCCACGACCCCGACTACGCGGAACGGGCACGGCACGTGAGCACGCTGGCAAAGGATCCGTGCGAGGTGCTTCCCGCACTGCTGGCAACGCAGTCGATCCGCCAGCCACGGCAGCGACCACGCGTCGCGTTTCAGCCGCCATGTACGCTGCAGCACGGCCTGAAGATCCGGGGAACCGTCGAAACCATGCTGACGGCGCTCGGATGCGAACTGCTGCCGTACGCGGAAACGCATTTGTGCTGCGGTGCGGCCGGCACCTATTCGCTGACCCAGCCCGAAATTGCCGATCGCCTGCGCGAGCGCAAACTGATGCACATAGGCAACGCCACCCCCGAGCTGATCCTGTCGGCAAACGTGGGCTGCATCGCGCACCTGCAGGCCGGCACGAAGACACCGGTGATGCACTGGATCGAATGGCTGGACGACAACATCGAGGAGATCTGCCCATGACCCTGAGCGACACCGACCGGCTCGAACTGCAGGCGCTGCTGATGCGCTACACACATATCCTCGACTACGGCAGCATCGATGATCTCGACGCGATCTGGACCGAAGACTGCGAGTTCCAGGTCGACGACCCACCGTTTCATATGCAGGGGCTCGACCAGATCAAGCAGACCCTGAGCGGAACCCGGGGCGCGTTCCCGCACGTACGCCATGTGGTCAGCAACTGCTACGTCGACGCGCAGGGCGAGGACGCCTGCGTGCACGCCTACCTGCAGATCGTGGATGCACGCGAGATGAAAACGACGGTGTTCGCGCGCTACATCGACCGCTGTGTCAGGACGCCGCAGGGCTGGCGCATCCGCAGCCGCCGTTGCATCAGTGGCTGAGGCGCCGTCCTGCCTCGCAGGCACCGATACCGCACACCCAGGAACATGCTCCAGCGGGAGGTTTGATCGTGACGCAACTCGTCATCCGTTTCGACATGCGCAATCCGCAGCCCGGCACGCCAAAGGCGGCGCTCTACGAGGCCGCGCTGGAAATGGCGGTCTGGGCGGACCGCGCAGGTTTCGACATCCTCGAGGTAAGCGAGCACCACGGCGCGGAGGACGGCTACATCCCGTCACCGGTGGTGCTCGCGGCGGCCTTCGCGGCGCGCACGAAGCAGATCCGTATCCGCCTCACGATGGTCACGCTGCCGTTCAACCACCCACTGCGCATCGCCGAAGACATCGCCGTACTCGACATCATCAGCAACGGACGCATCCAGGCAGGCTTCGCAGGCGGCTACGTACCGCACGAGTTCGCGATGTTCGGAATCGATCGCGCCCGGCGCGGGCAGATCGTCGAGCGCAGCGTGGAGATCATCAAGCGCGCGTGGACCGGAGACCCGTTCGAATTCGAAGGCAGACGCGTGTGCGTGCGACCCACGCCGGTGCAACAGCCACACCCGCCGGTCTGGCTCGGCGGCTCATCGCCGGCAGCGGCAAGGCGCGCCGCACGCATCGCGGATCACTTCTACACCACCGAACAGGCGCTATTCGACATCTACCGCCAGACCGCACTCGAGCTGGGCAAGGCCGATCCCGGCCCCTGGGCCAACATCGGCAGCGGCTTCTTCCTCGTCACCGATGACCCTGAGGCCGAAGCGCGCCGCATGGCGCCCTACATCCTCCACGAGTGCAACTCCTACGGCCGCTGGGTGGCAGCCGAGAACCCCGACGCACAATTCCAGTACCATGAAGTGACCGACGCCGCGCCACTGCTGCAGAGTGGCCTCTACCCGATACTGCGGCCGGAAGCGGCGCTCGCCGAAATCGAACGCCGTGGCCCCAGGGGCGCGATCAGCCTGCACCCGCTGATCGGCGGCCTGCCACCCGAAATCGGCTGGGAGCAACTCGAGTATTTCGAGAGGCGGGTGATGGGGGTTATCAGGCAATAACGTGGGGGGGGGCGATCGCGGGTAGGGGCGACCGCCACGAAGGTCTTGGAGCCGCCGCCAACCAGCAGCGATTCATCCGATAATTGGCTTTCAGGTGCCCGATCACCGGTGTTGTCTCGCTCAATAATCCGTAAACCGCTGTGGGTCAACTCAGATCGTCAACCGTTACGTTCAACACCTTCGCCAACGCCTTCAGCGTCTTGGTGGCGCCAGTACGCTTGCCGGTTTCGATCTGGCACAGATACGCCTTGCTGATTCCCGCTGCGCGAGCCAACGCGTCCTGCGTGAACCCACGGTGATCGCGCCACGCCTTTACCGGGTGCGTGCCGTCGAGAATCGCGTGCGCCACCGCGCCGGGAACGCGAAAGCCGTCGTCTGCCGCCTTTGCTTCATCGAACAGCGCCTGGTCTTCCAGATCCCCCAGCTTCTCGGCCATTCGTTCGAACAGGTCGATTGGAATCACCGCGAACGCGCGCACGCCGTCGCGCTCGATGAATTGCACTTTGCTCATTGATACGCCCCTCCTCGTGGTGCGACGGCCAGCACCCGGATAACGAGCCGACCGTGTTCGATGTCGTAGATCACCCTCCAGTCGCCGACCCGCAACCGATAACCGGAGCGGTCGACCAATTTTTTCACGTCGTTGTTCGGCGCTGCCGGGTCGAGCGCCAATGCCTCGATCTTGTCGCGGATGCGCCGGGCCACGTTGCGTGGCATGCGCTGCAGCGTCCGGAGCGCATCGCGCTGGTATTCGATCGTGAACACGCGAGAAGGTTAGCTTTTGGCTAACTTTTAGTCAAACAATACGCACTTCTTCACCCGCGTGGAACGTACGCAAGGGACAGCGCAGACTCCAGCCCCAGTGACTGCCAGAGCTTGAGGAGCTGTCATCCAAATCGATGGGCGTGGCAGCATGAAAATGCGGACATCTTTGTTGACAAACATCGCGGGCTTGCATGGGATGAGTGTGCCCGCCGCACGGGCTAGAGCCCCGAAACGGGCTGAAAGTGGCCGGAAAACGGCCGGATTCGATGAAAATCAGCTGTCACACTCATTATTTTGTCCGACCTACCAGCAATTCTCATTTTGACTTGATCGCCGAAGCAGAGGCGATAGTGCTGGACAA
>DAOLKH010000147.1:0-5332 GCA_035331685.1 Pseudomonadales bacterium | reverse complement strand
CCAGAGGCGCTGAAGCTGCGCGTGATGACATCGCCGAGTACCGCTTCGCTGACGCTGCAGCAACCGCTGAACAACATCGGGCGGCTCGCGATCATGGCCACGGCTGCCGCACTCGGTGGGGCCGGCGAGACGATGACCACGCCACTGCACGACGAGGCACACGCACTGCCAAGCGAGGAGGCGATCCGCGTCGGCGCGGCGATCCAGCATCTGGTCGCGCACGAGACCGGAGTCGCGGACACCATCGACCCGCTGGCCGGGTCGTATTACGTCGAATCGCTGACACGGCGCATCGAGGACGAATCGTTCGCGGAGATCGGACACATCCTCGCGCTGGGCGGGGCACTGCGCGCGATCGAGCAGGGCCATTTCCAGCGCGAACTGGGTCGCGAGCAGTTCCGGCGCCAACGCGCGCTCGAGGACGGCAGCCGCAAGCAGGTCGGCGTGAACCATCTCGTCGTCGAACAGGAGCGGCGCGAGATCGAGATCTGGCGGCTCGAGCACGACATGGAAGAACAACAGGTCGCGAAATTGCGCGCACTGCGTGCGCGGCGGGATGCGCCGGCGGTGCAGAAGGCGCTCGAGCGTGTGCGCGAGGCTGCTCGCAGCGGTGAGAACCTCGTCGAACCGTGCCTGGCGGCGGTGCGCGTGTACGCGACGCACGGCGAGATCTGCGACGCGATGCGCGAGGTCTTCGGCGTCCATCACGCAGACAGCCAGACGGCGGGAGTCTGAACATGCCTGGAGCACCGCTGCGGATATTGCTCGCCAAGCTGGGGCTCGATACCCACACGGTCGGCATCACGGTGATCGCGCATGCACTGCGCGATGCCGGTATGGAGGTGATCTTCACCGGTCTCAAGCAGACACCGGAGATGGTCGCCGCCGCGGCGATCCAGGAAGACGTCGACGTGGTCGGCGTCTCTTCGCTGTCGGCCGGGCACATGCGTTCGATCCCGCGTCTGGCTGAACTGCTGCAGGCGCAGGATGCGGGCGACAGGCTGTTGATCGTTGGCGGCGTGATTCCCGAGGAGGACCAGACGTTGCTGCGCGCCGCCGGTGTGGCGCGGATCTTCACGATGGGTACCGATACGCGCGAGATCGTCGATTACCTGCAGGCGTGGCGCGCCGGGCGCGAGCAGACACCGGCGGCATGAACGATCTGGTCGCCGGTGTACTCGCGGGGCGCGTCGGTGCTGGCGCACGCCTGATCCGCTGGCTCGAAGACGAGGATCCGCGCGGGCGTGATGCGTTCGCCGCGATCCATCCACACACGGGTCGCGCGCATCTGGTCGGCGTGACCGGAGCCGGTGGTGTCGGCAAGTCGACGCTGGTCGACATGCTGATAGCCGAGCAGCGCCGGCGCGGGCGGCGCGTCGGCGTGATCGCAGTCGATCCCAGCAGTCCGTTCAGCGGCGGTGCCGTGCTCGGTGACCGCGTGCGCATGCAGCGCCACGCGCTCGATGACGCCGTGTTCATCCGCTCCATGGGTACGCGCGGGCAACTGGGTGGCCTCGCGCGCAGCAGCTTCGATGCATCGATGGTGCTCGACGCGATGGGCTACGAGGTGATCTTCATCGAGACGGTCGGCGTCGGCCAGGACGAGATCGAGATCGCCGCGCTCGCGCATTCCACGCTGGTCGTCGCCGCTCCCGGGCTCGGCGATCAGATCCAGGCGATCAAGGCCGGACTGATGGAGGTGGGTGATCTGTTCGTGCTGAACAAGGCAGACCGCGACGGTGCGCTGCAAGCGCTCGCCGAACTGGAAACCGCGCTGCGCCTGCGTGCGCGTTCGCATGGAGGGGACGGGTGGCAGCCACCCGCGCTGCAGGCAGTGGCAACGCGTGACGAGGGAGGCAAGACGATCGTCGATGCGCTCGATCGGCACGCCGCTCTGCTGCGTACCAGTGGCAGATTCGCTGCGCGGAGCGGGCAGCGTGCACACGCGGTGTTCCTGAAGCTGCTGCGTGACGCGGCTGCGCAGCGGGTCGTCGCCGCAGCAGGAGAACTTGCGGACGTGGCCGCATTGTTCGACAGTGTGCAGGCGTGTCGCATCGACCCGCATACGGCGGCGCGGCGCGTCGTTGCACGGATCCGTATCGCGGATCGAGACGGAGGTTTCACAGCATGAAGTCCATCTGCTTGCTTACGCGTCGCGCGGGAACCACCCGGGCTGCGTTCCGGGACTATTACGAAACCGGTCATTGCCGGCTCGGCATGAAGTACTACCCGTTCGCGAAGTATCTGCGCAACCACGTCGTGGAATCCGCGCAGGACATCGATTTCGACTGCGTGTCGGAGTTCTATATCGAGGATGGCCGACTGAGCGTCGATCCGAAGCAGACCGCCGCCGGCAAGGTCCTGGACGCCGACGAACGCAGCTTCATGGAGCAGCGCCTGATCAGGCCGGCACGCGCCGAGGAAACGATCCTCTTTGGTCCGCCACGCGACGTTGCAGCGCCTGGCACGCGGCGGCAGTTGTTGCTGCTGGATCCTGCGGCGGCGATCGATGATGAAGCCTTCACGGCTGCGATCACCGACTGGGCGCAGGCGATCGCGAATCTGCCGGGAGTGGTGCGGATCAGTCTGGATCGCGTGCTGCCGTATGCACCCGGTCGCGCGTCGTTTCCGTGCCAGGCCATGCTCAGCGTGTGGCCTGGCGTGGGTGCGTCCCCGCTCGAGCTGCCGAGTACGCCTGCGACGATCGAGTTGCGTGTGGCGCTGCTTGCCGACGTCTGCGAAACTCCGCCCGCGGAAATCGCAGCCCTGTACGATCCTTCGTAGGCTGGGTCCTGCAACAACATGATGGGAGGTTTCACCATGATCGCCAACCTGGGCCGGCGTGCGCCATGGCTGTCGCTGTTTTGCACGATCGCGCTGCACGCATTTGCCGAAACGGCCGACGTGGAGCTGCGCCCCGGCTACGTCGATCCGGACAGCGGAATCAAGGTCGAGGACGTCGTCGTGCTGCCGGAGCAGGACATGCAGGCGGTGCATCTCGCGATACCGCAGCGCGAGGAGCCGATCGACGAACTGATCGTGACGGCGAGGCGGCGAACCGGCGAGACGGTGCTGCAGCTCAAGCCGCACGAATTCGTGCGTGACTACGATCATGGCTACTACGGCCTGGTGATCTACCTCGGACGCAACGAGAGCAAGCCCCTGCGTCTCTATCTCGACGCTGCGCAGCAGCCCCCGGGTGCCGTCACGCCATGACCCGGACCCGTTGACAGGGGGGGCGGTCAGCCAGTGCGGAAATCCGCGGGTCCCGCGCACTCCACCTGCTCGGTCACCACCGCCGTGACCTGCGACCAGCGCGGGCCGGTCCGTAACCGCGCCAGCAGGTCCTGCACCGCCGCCTCACTGCCGCAGGCGAGCACCTCGACGCTGCCGTCGGGCAGGTTGCGGGCGTGGCCGCGGATGTCCAGCTCGCGGGCTGCAGACCGGGCAAAGGCACGGTAGCCGACGCCCTGTACGGTACCGCTGACGCGAACGAGCAGGCACATGGTGTCAGGATCCTCCGATTGCAGCCGTGAGCTTCGCGACGGTCTGAGCACCCCGCAGCGTCGCGCGCAGGGTGCCGTCGGGGGCGATCACGAAAGTCGATGGCAACACCAGCGGGCGTTCGATTCCGAGCTCGTGCGCCGGATCGTGCTCCAGCAGCAGTCCGGCCGGTATGCCGAGGCGTGTCGCCTGCGCGCTCAGTTCCGGTTCCTTCACATCGTCGAAATTCACCAGCAGTACGCGCGCGCGCTCCGTGTTCGCTGCGGCGAAGGCGGCCAGTTCGGGGATTTCCTCGATGCACGGCCGGCACCACTCCGCCCAGTAATTGACGAGCAGCCACTGCCCCGGCGCGGCAAACGGCGTCTGGCTGCCGGTCGGCGCTTCGCTGCGCGAGCATGCTCCGAGGTTCAGCACGCACAGCGCCAGCAGGATCATGCCGGCCTGCAGGCTGCGTCGATCAGGTAAGGGCGGCATCGCGTTCCTCGGGTGGTTGCGTGTTGAAGAGTTCCTCGAGGTTCGGCGCCAGGATTTGCTGCGTCCCCGCGCTGGCCTGCTCCAGGCGTTCGAGGATGGTGGCGCACCACGGCGGCAATTGCTGGCGCAGCGGTGCATCGGGAAGATCCTGCAGGCATCCGGCAAGTCGCTGCAGCGAGCACAACGTGATGCAGGCCGCATCGGTTCCGAGCATGTAGACCTCCGGCTGCGTTGCGACGATCAGGCGGGCATCGAGCAATGTGTCGCGCACACGTTGCCACTGCACGGGATCGATGCTGAACGCACCGAACAGCCAGTCCTGGCGCAGGATATCGCGCTCGGGCAGCGCCGAGCCTTCGCGGTGCAGGCGGTACAGCCGCTCCAGCACGCCCAGCATCAGCAACAGATCCGGCAACGGCTGGATCCGCCGGCTGCGCCACGTCGATAGCGCGTGCACGAACTCGGCGCCACCGAGCAGGATCTGCCACGAGATGTGCAGCCAGAGCAGGAACAGCGGCAGCGCTGCGAAGGTGCCGTAGATCAGTGCGTAGTTGCCTCTGCCCACGAAGAGGCCGAACAGCGACTTGCCCGCTTCGAAGGCCAGCGCTGCGAGCAGCCCGCCGAGCGCGGCGTGGCGCAGTGGCACGCGGCAGTTCGGCACCACGCGGTACATCAGGGTGAACGTGGCGAATGAAAAGAACTGTGGCAGCACGCCGAGTATCGAATCCAGCAGCCACTGGGTGCGTGGCGCGCTGTCGAGAACCGACAGCGAAAACAGGTAGGTGCTGATCGCGAGCCCGGCGCCGAGCAGCAGCGGGCCCAGGCTGAGCACGGCCCAGTAGCTGAGAAAGCTCGCCAGCCCGCGGCGGTCCCGCCGCACTCGCCAGATCACGTTGAACTGGGTCTCGACGTTGCGCAGCATCAGGTAGGCGGACACCACCAGCAGCACCGAACCGGCGGCGGTCAGCCGGCGTGCCTGCTCGGCGAAGCTGCGCAGGTACTCCTGTACCTCGATGCCGGTCGATGGCACGAAGTGGCGGAATACGAAATCCTGGATCTGCTGATCCAGCGCGGAAAACGCCGGCACCAGCGACAGGATTGCATAGAAGACCGTCAGCAGCGGCACCAGCGCGAACAGTGACACGAAGGTCAGCGCCGATGCGCTGTGGCTGGTGCGATTTTCGTTCATGCGCGCGAGCAGGTAGCGCACGAACCCGTTCACATCGGCTGCGATGGCACGGATGCCGGTGTCTTCTGTCCTGGGCGGTCGCTGTGATCGGTGCACGGTGGTCGTGGGCTATACTGCCGCGAACGGGTGACCGGCATTAAATCAGAAAGCTGCGGAAGGCGTCAT
>DAOLKH010000146.1:0-5332 GCA_035331685.1 Pseudomonadales bacterium | reverse complement strand
CACCGCTGGCTCAGCCGCCAACCCAAGGGCGACGGTCACCCGGTGATCACGCTGCCCGGTTACGGTGGTGGCAATGGCAGCATGGCGCTGATGCGGCGCTACATCACGCGCTGGGGCTACGAAGCGCATCCGTGGCCACTCGGACGCAACATGGATCCGGCGACGACGCGTGACATAGACGGCGTGCTGGAGTTCATGCATCGGGTGGTGACCACGATGGGTGAGCAGTTGCACCAGATCCACAAGCGCACCGGCCGCCGGGCTTCGCTGGTGGGCTGGAGTCTGGGCGGGCTTTATGCACGCCAGATCGCCGCACGCTTCCCTGATCTGGTGCGCCAGGTGATCACGCTGGGTTCGCCTTTCGGCGACCCGCGCGCAACGATCCTGTGGCCGGTGATGCGGCGGCTGATCGACTCTCCCGAACCCGATGAACGCGATCTGCGCCGCTGGAACACCATGGCTCGCGTGCCGATCGAAGTACCGTTGTCGATCGTCTGGAGTCGCAGCGACGGCTTCGTGCACCCGAGCATCGCCTGCCCGCCGGAAGGGGCTTTCATGGAGAACATCCACGTCTTCAGCAGCCACATGGGTTTCGGAGCAAACCCGCTGGCCTACTACGTTCTGGCAGATCGGCTCCGCCAACCCGAAAACGGCTGGCGACCCTTCGAGCGCTCCGGCTGGCGACGCGTGCTGTTCGCCAACCGGTCCGCACATCGCTGACAAACCGTTTCGGAGGCAGTACCCATGCGCCACGCTCTTCAACGCATCGGCGCCATGCTCGCCATGGTGTCGCTGCTGCTCACGGTCGGCGCATGCAGCGTCGCCCCACGTGTGGTGACCGACTACAACCCCGACTACGATCTCAACCGGGCCCGCACCGTCGCGATCGTCGACTCCGACGCAGTATCCAACTCTCCGGCGATCGCCAGCGACGATCTGCTGCAAAATCGTATCCGGCGCGCACTTGCCGCTGCGCTCGAAGCCCGCGGCTACCAGATCGTGGAACCGGAACAGGCACAGTTGCTGGTCAGTTTCCTGGTGACAACCGAAAACCGCACACGCATCCGCGACTACAACCTCGGCTGGTCCTACACGCGTTGCTGGCGTTGTAGTCACGCGCTGACGTTTGGTGGTGACATCGACGTCGATCAGTACACCGAGGGCACCCTGTTCATCGACTTCATCGATCCCGCCAGCCGCCAGTTGCAATGGCGCGGTTCCGTTACACGTCGGCTGGTTCCAGGACGCAGCGTCGCCGCGCGCGAGCGCATCGTCGACGAGACAGTCACCGCGATCATTGCCCGTTTTCCCCAGTAGGTCGGCATTCATGCCGACGGGGGGCAGGTCGGCATTCATGCCGACGATCGACTATGCCGGCAACGCCAGGGCAGTGAGAAAATCGTGCAGGCCTTTGTCGCGGCCGGCTTCCCACGCACGCAGCGCTGCGGTACCGATGATCGCAATATCGGCATGATCGGCGATGAACTGGATATCCGCTGCCGTTGCAACCCCGAAGCCGAGCGCAAGCGGCAGCCTGGTCACACGCCGGCAACGCGCCAGCAACGCCACGACATCCTCGTCCATCGCGGTACTGGATCCGGTAACCCCCTTGCGGGCAACCACATAGACAAAGCCGTGTGCTGCCGCTGCGAGCTGCGCCAGGCGCTCGTCGCTGCTGGTCGGTGTCATCAGGACTATCGGCGCCAGATCACGCGCCAGCGCCAGCGCATGCAGATCACCGGCTTCCTCTATCGGCAGGTCCGGCAGGATGAAGCCCACCGCACCGGCCTTTGCGAGCCGCTCGACGAAGGTCGCATGCCCCATGCGGAATGCCGTGTTGTAGTAACCCATCATCAGCACTCGAAACGGGAAGCTGGCACTCGCACGCGCCATGAAATCCAAGCACTGCTCCACCGTGGTGCCGCGCGCCAGCGACTCCTGGTTCGCCTTCACGAACAGCGGACCGTCGGCCGACGGCTCGGAGAACGGAAACTGCAATTCGACGAGATCGACGCCTGCTGCGGCCATGATCTCGAGTTCGCGCCAGTTGTCCTCGAAACTCGGGTAACCGCAGACGACGTGCGTCATCACCAGCGGCCGGCGCAGTGCACGCCGCTGTTCCAGATAATCACTCAACTGCATACTGTGCCGCCTTGGCGCCGATGAAGCGTTTCCAGTTGAAGTCGCCGAGTGCATCGGCAACCGTGAAGATGTCCTTGTCGCCGCGCCCAGACTGGTTGATCAGGATCACTGCATCACGCCCGAGCAACGGCGCCTCCCGGACCGCCCGCACGAACGCGTGCGTGCTTTCGAGCGCCGGAATCAGCCCTTCGCTGCGCATCACCAGCCGCAGGGTTTCTGCGACCTCGGCGTCGGTCGCCGCTTCGAAGCGCACGCGTCCCTGCTCCCACAGCCAGACCAGAATCGGATTGACCCCGATGTAATCGAGACCGGCCGCCACCGAATGCGTCTCCAGCATGTTGCCCTGCTCGTCCTGCAGGAAATACGTCTTGAAGCCCTGCGCAACGCCGACCGATGCATCATGGTAGGCAAGGCGCGCGGCATGCTGTCCCTTGCCGGCGCCGAAGCCTCCGGCCTCGCAGCCCACCAACTCGACATCCGCGTCATCGAGAAAGCCCTGGAAGATTCCGATCGCGTTCGATCCGCCGCCGACGCAGGCGTAGACACGATCGGGCAGGCGACCGGCAGCGGCCAGGATCTGCTCGCGTGCCTCCAGCCCGATGATCGACTGGAACCAGCTCACCATCTCCGGAAACGGATGCGCACCGCAGGCCGTGCCGAGCACATAGTGCGTGTCGGCCATGTTCGTCGCCCAGTCGCGCATCGCCTCGTTGATCGCATCCTTCAGCGTGCGCTGACCATCTTCCACCGACACCACCTCGGCGCCGAGGTTCTCCATCCAGAACACGTTCGGACGCTGGCGCGCAACATCGACGGCCCCCATGTAGATACGGCAGCGAAAGCCGAATCTCGCCGCCATCGTTGCCGTTGCGAAACCGTGCTGACCGGCACCGGTTTCGGCGATCACGCGTGTCTTGCCGAGACGCCGACACAGGAGTCCCTGCCCCATCACGTTGTTGATCTTGTGTGATCCGGTATGGTTGAGGTCCTCGCGCTTCACGTAGATCTGCGCGCCACCGAGCTGGCGGGACAGGTTCGCCAGGTGCGTGACCGGTGTGGGGCGACCGGAGTAATCGCGCATGAGCTGGCGGTATTCCTGCCAGAACGCGGGGTCCTGCTTCGCGGCACGAAACCCCGCACGCAGCTCCTCGATCGTCGAATGCAGGATCTCCGGCAGGAAGGCACCACCGTAGCTGCCGTAGTAACCCTCCCTGCCGGGTGCGAAATCGAACAGGTCCATGCGCCGCAACTCCGCGGAAAAAGGGCGTGAAGGATACGCAAAAGCCGACCATTGCGGAACCGCACCGCTGACACTGTAGGCGCCAGTTAGCAATGCCCCCATTGCTCCCAGAGCGCATCGAGTCCCGGCGGCAGTGGCGGAATCCGTGCCGGATGGTTCCAGCCCGCGCGACGGTGAAAATCGCTGCCCGCGGAGGCACGCAACCGCGCCTCGCGCGTCAGGCGGGCAAGCACCTCGAGTTCACCGGCTGCCAGCCCCGGCATCGCGACCTCGAGTGCATCACCTCCGGCAGCGCAAAATTCCGCCACCAGCGCACGCAGGCCACTGCGGCTCAGCCGGTACGCGTGCGGATGGGCGAGTACCGTACTTCCGCCCGCTGCCCGGATCCACCCGAGCACCTCGTGCAGCGGCGGCCACTCGACACGGCAGGCTGCGGGCTTCCCCCTCCCGAGGTAACGCCGGAACGCCTCATCGACGCTGCGCACCCGACCGCTGGCGACCAGGAAATGCGCGAAATGTGGCCGACCGATCCCCGCTCCGCCGGCGGCTGCCTCAGCCCCTGCCAGCGCCCCGCTGACGCCCAGATATTCGAGGCGATCGGCGATGCGCTCGGCGCGTTCGCGGCGTCGCAACTGCTGCCTGCACACCGCCTGGCGCAGTACCGGATGGTCCGGATCGAAGCCCAGACCAAGCACGTGTACCTCACGGCGCCCGACCTCGACCGAGAACTCGATGCCCGGCAGCAGACGCGGTATCCGTGTCGCTGCGACCGACTGCCCCTGCCCCTGCACCCGATCCCAGCCGCAGAGCGTGTCATGATCCGTTATCGCGACCAGCCCCACGCCTGCCTCGGCCTGCAGCGCAAGCAGTTCATGCGGTGTGAGCTCACCGTCGGAAGCGTTGGTGTGGGTATGCAGATCGACCAACATCACCTCTGCCTGTGCCGAAACCGTTACGGGGGCGCTAGAATAGTCGCAAACGACCATCAGGCGTGACTCGGTCCCCGCACGACGACCAACGTTCTCCCAGAGGCGACTCGCCCCTTCCATGAAACAGATCGCAGAACTGATTCCGGTCATCCTGTTCTTTGCCACCTACCAGCTCGACGGACGCACGTTCGGATTCGCCGGTTGGGAGTACCGTTTCGACGGCATCTATTCCGCCACTGCAGTACTGATGATCGCCACGGTGGTGCAACTGCTGCTCACACGCCTGATCAGCGGACACGTGGAAAGGCGCCTGCTGCTGCTCACCGTCGTCGTTTGCGCTTTCGGAGGCGCGACGCTGGCCCTGCACAACGAGCTTTTCATCCAGTGGAAGCCGACGATCTTCAACTGGGCGCTCGCGGTGGCATTCCTGGTCACGCGCACATGGAGCGGGCGCACGGTAATGGAGCGCGCCATCGGCACCCAGCTCGAGCTTCCTGCACAAGCCTGGCGCAGGGTGGACACGCTGTGGATTGTGAACTTCCTGATCGTCGGCTCGCTGAACCTGTTCGTCGCCTACCGCTTCAGCGAGTCGGCGTGGGTCAGCTACAAGCTGTACAGTTCGATCGGCTTCACACTGCTGGTCACGGCGCTGACCGTGGCGCTGCTGATGCCTTATATGAAGAACGACGGCGAACCGATGAAGAACGACGGCGAACCGCCAGCCGGCTCCTGCTGAACCGTACCACGAGGCTCGCCCATGCTCTGCTACGCCATCCTCACCGAGGACGTCCCGGATTCACTCCCCAGGCGCCTCGCAGCGCGGCCCGCCCACCTCGCACGGCTGCAGACCCTGCGCGATGAGGGCCGGCTGCTGCTGGCCGGGCCGCATCCGGCGGCAGACTGCGAAGACCCCGGTGTGGCCGGTTTCAGCGGCAGCCTGGTGGTGGCACGCTTCGACGACCTCGCGAGCGCCGAGGCGTGGGCCGCGGACGATCCGTACGTGCATGCCGGAGTGTATGCC
>DAOLKH010000145.1:0-5336 GCA_035331685.1 Pseudomonadales bacterium | reverse complement strand
GTGAGCAGACGGTCGCCGAGGCGCTCGGCAACGTCGGCGTCCACCTGTTCGCGATAGCGCTGCTCGGTTACCAGGAATGCGCAGTCGGTATGGCGGACGTCGCGCGCCAGATCGGTGCCGCGACGCGTCGAGTTCAGCTCGACCAGCATCGCACCCGCCAGCGTGCAGGCGCCGATCCAGAACACATGCTCGGGCGTGTTGTCGAGCAGTACGCCGACGTGAAAGGCTCCTTCCGGATGCTGCGCCAGCAGATACGCTGCGCGTGCGGAGCACTCGCCGAACAGTTCGGCTCCGCTCCAGCGCTGTTCCTCGAAGTGAAGTGCGGTCAGGGTGTCTGTGCGTCGTGCGCGGAAGATGTCGCCGACCGTTTGCATCTGCGTGGACTCAGCAGGCGTTACGCGAAGGCAGCAGCACCGTTGCCTGCGCCGGCACCAGCTTCTGCCCCTCGGCGTTCTCCTCCCATACCTCGAGGTCGACTGCACCCTGCTCGTCGAGCAGGTACTTGCGGCGTACCTTGCCGCGCAGCGTCAGCGCTTGCCCCGGCAGCGCCATGCCGCGGTTCGAATACGAGAATTTCTTCAGGAAACCCGCTGCTCCCATCCAGTCCGTAACGTATGCGGACAGTTGCGCTCCTTGCAGCGGGCCCTGCACCAGCACCTTCGGCAGCCCCTCGGACTGGGCAAATTTCTCATCGTAGTGAATGCGGTGCGCGTTGCGGCTCACCGCACTGTAGAGAAACATCTGCGTCGTGCTCACCGTGCGGGTGACTGCCGCGAGTTCCATGCCTTCCTCTACGTCCTCGAAGTGGCGCTGGGTGTCGGTGCTCATGTGTGCTCTCCGCCTCGGGGCGTTCAACGGTTGACGATCGTGTTGGTTTCCACGGCCACCTTCTCACCACGCTGGTTGGTGTAGGTCGCCTCGATCAGGACGAATACCGAACTGCCGCTCGCTCCCTGGCGCTCGTGGATATCGAGTATTCGCCGCTGGCGCGTCAGCACATCGCCAGGGCGTATCGGCTGGAAGTATTCGACCTGGTAGCCACCGAACAGCTTGCGCCTGGCCTTGAGTGGCGGGAAAACGAGGCCGCGCTGCTCGAGCGGCACGCCGTCCTCGTCGAGCTCATCGAGCGGAACCTCGGTGTCGAACGGAATCGACAGGAACGCCGGCGGCGCCGCGATGCCGCCGGGTGTTGCTGCCGGATCCAGCCAGCGCGGATTCAGGTCATCGGTTGCGAAACAGAAACGGCGGATTTCCTCCACCGTCACCGGGTAGCCGGTGATGGGTGGTCCGCTCCTGCCGATCCACGCCAGTGATTCATCGGTGAGCAATGATTGCGGCTGTACTGGCTCGGTCGCTGGAGCAGATACCCCACGCAGTTCTGCCTGCATCGGCTGGAAGCGCAGCAGCGTGATCCGTTCCTTTGCATGGTGTTCGAATACGGGTTCGAGTGGCATGCCGATGCGGATGTTCGCCTCGGGTACGTTGACCAGCGTGCTGGTCAGTCGCGGTCCCTCGTCGAGTTCCACCACCGCAAGGTATTGCGGTACCTCGTCCGCGAACAGCGGATGCGTGGGCCGGCGTGAAATCGTGTAGGTGTACAGCGTTGCACTGCCGCGTGCCTGCCGCCAGTCGAGATCCGACGACAGGCAGCCCGGACACACCGTACGCGGATAATGGAACAGCGTGTCGCACTCGCGGCAATGGCGCAGCATCACCCGACCTTCGTTCAGCCCGTTCCAGAACGGGCGAGTATCGGGAGTCGGGACGGGGAGGGGTTTTTTCATGCTGCGCCCTCCAGGATCAGGACCGCCTGTTCGCTCATGATGCCGCCGTTGCCGGTAACGAAGGCACGATTGCAGTTGCGCACCTGGTTGGTTCCAGCGCGCTGCATGATCTGGCGCGTGGCGTCGATCACGTGGTGCATGCCGCCGGCCATTCCGGTCTGGCCGAACGACAACTGACCGCCGTGCGGGTTGCACGGAAAGTCGCCCCGGTAACTCAGGTCGTGCTCGAGCACGAAGCGCGCTCCCTGTCCCCTGGGGCAGAAGCCGGCGTCTTCGAGCGTCATCAGTACGGTGATCGTGTAGCAGTCGTAGATCGAGACCATGTCCATCTCGGCCGGAGTACGTCCGGCCATCGCGAAGGCCTGCGCTGCCGCAGTGGCAACCGGGGTGTGCAGCAGGTCACGCGCGTAGGTCGGTGTCTTGAACGCGAGACGCTCGCCAAAGCCGCGTATATGGACCGGGCGGTTCTTCGCGCGTGCGGCACGTTCCACGCTGGTCACGACCACGGCCGCGCCGCCTGCGACCGGCATGACGATTTCCAGCAGGTGTATGGGGTCTGCGATCATCGGGCTGTTCAGCACGTCGTCGATGCTGAGCGGCTTGCCATGGAACAGCGCGTCGGGATTGGCGCAGGCACTGGTGCGCTGGTCGACGGCGATCTTGGCCAGC
The DNA here is from genome assembly GCA_035331685.1 of Pseudomonadales bacterium. GTDB lineage: Bacteria > Pseudomonadota > Gammaproteobacteria > Pseudomonadales > UBA5518 > UBA5518. The sequence goes on along the minus strand of DAOLKH010000145.1, from coordinate 2,883 downwards.
GCTCGTGCGTCATAGCCGTAGCGTGCCGCGTAGAGGTTGGCGATCTGCGCGTAGCCGCAATTCTGTGCCAGGTTGCCGTAGGGAATGTCGAACTCGGCCTGCGGTGAGCCGTATTCGTTGCTCGAGGCGCCGAAAGGAAATGGGTGTGGTCTGGGTTCCGGTGGTATCGGCAGCGGACCGGCGGGAAACGCGCAAACCACGACTTCGGCAATGCCGAGCTCGATCGCCGCGGCAGCGCGCCACACTGCACCCGCAGCGCTGGCGCCGCCGAGGTCCACGTGTTCGGCGAAACCCACCTCGATGCCGAGATATTCGGCGAGTGTCGCTGGTGCGAACATGCCGGTTTCGGGAATTGCCGAGGTGACGAGCCCGTTGACCTCGCTCTTGGCGATGCCGGCATCGCGCAGTGCGAGCTGTGCGAGCATCGCCCACTGCTGGACGCCGGAGAGTGGCTCACCCTGGGGTTTCCTTTCCGGCTTCAGCTCGACGTAACCGGCAATCGCCGCTCGCCCCTGCAAACCCATCGTGAACCTCGCTGCGGCGTGCGGCCGCTTCCTGAATCGTTGCGGGTATCTTCCCGCATGGTGGCCGCGAACTGCAATGACAGGACCGGCCTGAAGCCGGCAGCGCACCGTGTCGCAAATGCACGACACACCCTATACTAGCGCCGCACCCTGATATTCAAACTGCCTGACGAATGGAAAGCGGGGTGCGAATAACGATCATTTGAAACGAAGAGGGGATTGCATGAAACGTACGGAGATCATCCGATCGCTTGCATTGGCAGGCAGCGCAGCACTCGGAATCAGCGCCGCCGCGGGTGTGGCCGCGCAGGGAGCATTGGAAGAGATCATCGTCACCGCGCAGAAGCGCGAGCAGAACCTGCAGGAGGTGCCGATCGCGATCACGGCCCTCGACGCGCACGCGCTGGAGTTGCAGAACATCACCGATACCGACAGCTTCGCGAAGCTGGTTCCGAACCTGCACATCAAGCAGGGAACCACCGGAGTGATCACGATCGCGATTCGCGGGATCAGCAACAACGACGGCGGCAACCCGGGCTTCGAGAACGCGGTCGGAATCTACGTCGACGGTGTCTATACCGGACGCGCCGTAGGTTCGCTGTTCGATCTCGGTGACGTGGAGCGCGTGGAAGTGCTGCGTGGCCCGCAGGGCACGCTGTACGGGCGCAACACGATCGGTGGTGCCGTGAACTTCATCAGCAAGCGCCCGACGGGCGAGTTCGCCACACGGGTCAAGATCGGTGTCGGCAACGAGACGTTGCGCTACGGGAACCTGAACGTCGATCTGCCCACGCTCGGCAGCGCCAACGAGGGGCTCGGAGAGCTGCGCGCGCGTGCCAGCATCTATGCACGCAAGCGTGACGGTTTCACCGACAACATACAGCAGAGCTTCACGGCGGTATCGCTGCCGATCGCACACTTCGACCAGTTCGGCACCGTCGATCGCAAGGGTGCGCACCTGGCACTCGACTGGCAGATCCGCGACGGACTGCTGGTCACCTACGATTACTCGAAGTTCCGTGCCGACGAACACCAGCGCCTGTTGCAGGTGATCGACGTGGTCCCTGGCGGCGGGCGTCCGGCCGGGTTCGACAAATACATTCCCCACGGCCAGCCATCGAAGGGCAGTGCGAACGAAATCCCGTTCTTCGACACCGACACCGACGCGCATGCGCTGCAGGTCAGCTGGGACATCAACGAGCACCTGACGCTGCGCTCGATCAGCGGTTACCGCAAGCTCGATTCGTACGACGGACAGGATCTGGACGGCAGCGATACGAGTTTCTACGAGTCACTGCGCCTGCATACCAGCAAGCAGTGGTCGCAGGAGTTCCAGTTGGTGGGCAATACCGACCAGCTCGAATACGTGCTTGGCCTGTACTACTTCGACGAGGACGCAGACAGCCTGCGCATGCAGCAGCTCAGCAACAAGGCGCTGCTGCGCGTGACGAACGCCTACATGGACAACAAGAACACGGCGGTGTTCGGACAGATCGACTACAAGCCGTCGTGGAACGAAGCGCTGACGCTCAGCTTCGGTGCTCGCCATACGAAGGAAACGAAGAACATGCCGCGCTACCTGAGGAGCTACACCGGTGGCACCGGCAGGTTCGCGGTCGAGGATCCCGGTCCCAACCTGCAGGTGCCCGAGCTCGATTTCAGCAATACCTCGCTGATGTTTTCGCCTTCGTACCAGCTCACCGACGAGGTCAGCGTCTACGCACGCTACGCCGAAGGCTTTCGCAGTGGCGGTTACGACGGTCACGCAGCCACGGTTGCCGCCGCGCAGGTTCCCTACGACTCGGAGGAACTCAAGAGCTACGAGCTCGGCATGAAGTCACGCTGGTTCGACCAGCGGCTGCAGTTGAACGTCGCGACGTTCTACAGCGACTACACCGACATGCAGCTCACTTCGTACATCACCACCCCGGTTCCGCTGTCCGTGGTGCTCAACGCCGGTGAGGCATCGCTGTGGGGGATGGAGCTCGAAGCCGAAGCCGCGTTGAGTGAGCGCCTGCGTGCGAACCTCAACCTCGCATTCCTCGACTATGAGTTCGACAAGTTCGATATGGGGCCCGTGATCGGCGATGTATCGAAGCGCGCGAAAATCAACAACGCACCACGCAGTACCGCAAACCTTGCGCTCGACTACACGTTCCCTTCGATCGGCTTCGGCGAGCTGGCGCTGCACCTGAACTACAACTACTCGGAATCGGCACACGCGATCGCAATCAAGTCGAACGGCACGGCACCGAACTCGGCGATGAGTTCGCGCGGTGTGCTCGACGGCAGGCTGACGCTGCGTGATATCGAGGTTGGCAGTGGTGGTCGGCTCGAGCTGGCGCTGTGGGGGATGAAC
>DAOLKH010000144.1:0-5345 GCA_035331685.1 Pseudomonadales bacterium | reverse complement strand
TCCGCGCCGAACAATGCCTTCAGGCGATCAATGGCGATCTGCTCGGCAACGTCGGCAAAAAAATCCAGCGGCTCGTTCGCGATCACCTCCGCGACCTGGCGGCGGAACTGCAGAACGCGTCGCCCCGCGACCGCTTCACGACTCGGCAGCGTGAGCGGTTCGATCACCGCTCGCGTAACGCGCTCTATGGTGCGCAGCATCCGGAACTCGCGCGGCGCGACGAACAGGATTGCAGTGCCCTCGCGCCCCGCGCGCCCGGTACGTCCGATACGATGCACATAGGCTTCGGTGTCGTACGGGATGTCGTAATTGATCACATGACTGATGCGTGCGACATCGATTCCGCGCGCCGCCACATCGGTGGCGACCACGATGTCGAGCGCACCGTTGCGCAACTGTTCCACCACCCGCTCGCGCATCTGCTGATTCATGTCGCCGTGCAGTGCCGCAACCGCGTACCCGCGCGCGCCGAGCCGATCGGCAAGTTCGTCGGTGGCAGTCTTGGTGCGCACGAACACCAGCGCTGCATCCAGATTCTCCTCGACTTCGAGGATACGCGTCAGCCCGTCGAGCTTGTTGGTACCGCTGACCTGCCAGTAGCGCTGGCGGATCGCCGCCACCGTACGCGTGGCCGCCTTGATCCGCACCTCGCAGGGTTCGCGCATATGCGTGCGCGCGACACGCCGGATCGGCTCGGCCATGGTCGCCGAAAACAGTGCCGTCTGACGCCCGGGCGGCGTGTGCGAGAGGATCCATTCCACATCGTCGATGAACCCCATGCGCAGCATCTCGTCCGCCTCGTCGAGCACCAGGGCAGCAAGCGCATCGAGCTGCAGGCTGTTGCGCTCGATGTGATCCATCACGCGCCCGGGAGTACCCACGATCACATGCGCGCCACGACGCAACTGGCGCAACTGCAGCGACATGCTCTGACCGCCATAGACCGGCTGCACAACGAAGCCGGGAAGGTGGTGCGCATACTTCTGGAACGCTTCGGCGACCTGGATCGCCAGCTCGCGCGTCGGCGTGAGGACCAGCACCTGCGGTTCACGCCGCGCCAGATCCAGCCTCTGCAGCAGCGACAGCGCGAACGCCGCCGTCTTGCCGGTGCCGGTCTGTGCTTCGCCGAGCAAATCACGACCTGCGAGCAGCGGCGGGATACATGCCTGCTGGATCGGCGAGGGCGTTTCGTAGCCCACGTCAGCGAGGGCCTGCAACAAGGGTGCGGACAATTCGAGCTCGGCAAACGAGCCGGTGGCAGCAGTCATCGGAATGATCTCTGGAACTGATGAGCCGCACGGCGCAATGCCTGGTGCGGATGCGGGGGCGCAGAGTATGAACCACCCACCGACGATTGTTGACCACGGATGCACCGACTTATTGCAGCGGCACCTGACAGCGGGCAATACTGCGCCGGGAAGCCATGACGGATGACAGACAGGGATGAGACGGATGCGGGTCGGACTTCTGGGCGGCGGGTCGTGGGGCACCACGGTCGCATCACTGGTCGCTCGCAACGCACCGGCCCTGCTGTGGGCCCGCGATGCGGCCGCCGTGAACGAGATCAACTCACGCCACACCAACGAGAAGTATCTGCCGGGGGCCCGGCTGAACGATGGCCTGCGCGCAACCAGCGACATCGGCGAAGCGATCGTCGATGCCGACGTGGTCGTGGTTGGCGTGCCGTCGCAGTACTTTCGCAGTGCGCTCGAGTCGATCCGCCCGCACATCCGTCCATGGGTGCCGGTGATCAGTCTCGCCAAGGGGCTCGAAACGCCAAGCGGCAAGCGCATGACCGAAATCATCGCCGAGATCCTGCCCGAGCATCCCCCCGGGGTGCTCACCGGCCCGAACCTCGCGCGCGAGATCATGGCAGGCTCCGCCGCCGCCAGCGTGATCGCGATGGAGGACCAGACGATCAACCGGGCGCTGCAGCGCCTGTTCAGCAGCGGCCTGTTCCGCGTCTACACCAACGACGACGTGATCGGTTGCGAGCTGGGCGGTGTATTGAAGAACGTGATCGCGATCGCGGTCGGCATGGGCGACGGCCAGGGTGCCGGCGACAATACCCGTGCGGCCCTGATCTGCCGTGGCCTGGCGGAAATCACCCGCCTCGGCGTGGCAATGGGCGGCAAGCCGGCGACCTTTGCCGGGCTCGCGGGCGTTGGCGATCTGGTCGCAACCTGCACCAGCGCGCAGAGTCGCAACCGCCACGTCGGCCTGGAGCTCGCGCGCGGGCGCACGATCGAGGACGTCGTGGCCGGCATGTTCATGGTCGCCGAGGGCGTCAAGAGTGCACCGGTCGTGATGGCGCTCGCCGAGCGTCACGGTGTCGACATGCCGCTCGCGCGCGAGGTCCATGACGTGGTATGCGGGCGCAGCACCGCCCGCAAGGCGTTCCGCGGCATGCTGCGCACCTCGGCCGGCGCCGAATCCGAAGCCGGCTGAGCGAGCAGTCGCCAGCAGGCATTCAGAGGGAACGGCGCCTGGCAGGGAGCATGCGCAGCAGCGTGTTGTCCTTCATGAAGTGATGATGGTACAGCGCTGCCGCTGCGTGCAGGCCGATCAGGTAATAGCCAAACTCGCCGATCGCCTCGTGCACGCCCTCGATCCGCTCGGCGAGCGCCTTGTCCGGACCGATCAAGGGCGGCAACTCCAGCCCGAAGAACGGCACCGGCTTGCCCTTGGCGCTGACGATCAGCCAGCCGGCGATCGGCATGGCGATCATGAACACATACAGCGCGAGGTGCATCAGTCGTGCGGCGAGATCCATGCCGCGCCCCATCGGCGGCCTGATCTGAGGTGTGGGACCGGAAAAACGCGCCGCGATGCGCACGATGACCAGCAGCAGCACCGAAATGCCGAACATGAAATGCAGCGCCTTCATCAGTTCGCGCGGATCGCTCCCCTTGGGGAAGAATCCCCGCAGCTCGATCGCAGCATAGACCAAGGCAATCAACAGCAGCATCAGCCAGTGCAGCCCGATCTGCAGCGAACCATAACGTTCCGTCGAATTTCTCCACATGCCCACATCCCCCGTTGTTGAATCGCTGACAGATTATGCCCACATGGCGCCCAGCGCAGCCAGACGCGAAATGAGCACAATCGTGCATCGCGATGATTAAGGTTTGATTAAGCAGGAACGCAGCGCACGCAGTCGAGTCGTGGCAGCCACGATATGCGCGCCGTGCCGCCAAAGGCGTATCATCAAGGCCTGGATCAATTCGCGGGAGCGCGAGGAGGAGCGGGCAATGGCGAAGATCGTGGTACTCGGGGCCGGGGTGGGCGGAATGCCGGCAGCCTACGACCTGAAGCGTGCAGTTGGAACCCAGCATGAGGTCACACTGGTCAACGCAAGCCCGCATTTCCAGTTCACGCCGTCGAACCCGTGGGTGCTGGTCGGCTGGCGCAAACCCAAACAGGTACTGGTGCCGATCGAGCCCGGCATGAGCAGGAACGGCGTGCGCTTCATCGCGCAGACGGTGACGCGAATCGATGCACAGCAGAATCGCCTCGTGCTCGGCAGCGGCAGCGAGGAGGCGTACGACTACCTGGTGATCTGCACCGGACCACAACTCGCATTCGACGAAATTCCAGGTACCGGTCCCGACGCGCATACCCACAGCGTCTGCACCACACCGCATGCCGAGCGCGCCGCAGCGGCCTACGAACGCTTCCTGCGCGATCCCGGACCGATCGTGGTCGGCGCGGTGCAGGGTGCGAGCTGCTTCGGCCCGGCCTACGAAATGGCGATGATCCTCGACACCGACCTGCGCCGGCGCAAGCTGCGCGATCGCGTGCCCATAACCTTCGTCACCAGCGAGCCTTATATCGGGCACATGGGGCTCGGCGGGGTGGGCGATTCCAAGAGCCTGCTCGAGTCCGAGCTGCGCCAGCGGCACATCCGCTGGATCACCAACGCAAAGGTTCAGGAAGCGACGCCGACATCGGTGCGCGTGAGCGAGCACGACGACGCGGGACAGCCACGAAGCGAACACGAGCTGCCATCGCGCTTCACCGTGCTGATCCCGGCGTTCCGCGGGGTCGAGGCCGTCGCCGGCGTCGAAGGCCTGTGCAACCCGCGCGGCTTCGTCCTGATCGACGCACACCAGCGCAACCCGACCTGGCGCAACATCTTCGCCGCGGGCGTCTGTGTCGCGATTCCACCGGTGGAGAGCACACCGGTTCCCACCGGCGCACCAAAGACCGGCTACATGATCGAGTCGATGACCACAGCGATCACGCACAACATCGCCGCCGACATCACGGGCGGCAGCGCAGACGCACGCGCCACCTGGAACGCGATCTGTCTGGCCGATCTCGGCGACGACGGAGTCGCCTTCGTTGCGGTGCCGCAGATCCCGCCACGCAACATCACGTGGGCCAAGCGCGGCAAGTGGGTGCACCTGGCCAAGGTGGCCTTCGAGAAGTATTTCATGCGCAAGATGGCAACCGGCAACACCGAACCGATCTACGAGAAATACGTATTGAAGGTGCTCGGCATCGAACGCCTGAAGCCAGACTCGCACGACCAGAACCCGCACTGAGGAAATGGTAGTCGACGGCCGCAAGCTTCGCCTTGACGTCGGACCAGATGGGTTTGCTGCGCACAGTCATCTTCGGTCATCCTCGAACGGTGGGATCCGGGGCACCTGCTCAGGCATGAGCAGATTCCACGGTGGAGCGGGTGCCGCGTACCAGGCGCACATACCAACGACGCAGCACTGCATCCCGAATGCCTGACAGGCACGGAAGGCCACATTCCATCGATGTGGCACAACTGCGATCAGCGAAATGCCTGCCCGGGCGCGATGCCCAGCTTGCGTGCCGCCAGCGCTGCCGGGCAGAAGCCGGTGATCGAGGACTGCAGCAGGTTGAGTCCGACGAAGGCCGTCAGCAGATACCAGTACGGATGCACCCACGTTCCGAGCGCAAGACTCAGCAGCACCATCACGCCGGCAAAACCAAGAATGAAGCGATCGATGTTCATGACAGGCTCCAGTGGAATCGATGGTGCGTATATTAGCGATTGCTAATATCAATGCAAGCCCTGCTTCGTCGCATGCCTGATCGGCCTCGTGTATAAGAGCGTGCAAATCCTTCTGTTGGAGTTCTCTCGATGCAGCGATTGCAGGACAAGCGGATCATCGTCACCGGCGGAGCCGGTGGCATCGGCAACGCGGCGGTGCGCCTGTTCGCGGCCTGCGGCGCGCGGGTTGCGACCACTCATCACGAACGCGCGCCCGAGTTGCCGGCAGGCGTGGTATCGCAGCGCTGTGACATAACCGATCGTGCCGAAGTTGCACGCGTATTCGACGAACTCGCCGGAGTGCTTGGTGGCCTGG
>DAOLKH010000143.1:0-5345 GCA_035331685.1 Pseudomonadales bacterium | reverse complement strand
CGGCGACGACTGGCGGGTACAGTTCGGCGAGAAGTTCTATTACAAGCAGGATGATGGTTTCGGAGCGTTGACCCGGGTCGATCTGGATTATCTGATCGGCATTGATCGCATGGTGCGCTGGACCAACCAGGTCGACTATGGGGAAGAGACTGCAGGCGCCGAATGGGGATCCCTTCTCAGCTACCAGATCCGTATCGATCCCAGGCAGGCCCTGAGTTACTTTGCCTCGGTGTCGGGGCAGACAGATCCGGATCGATTCACGACGGGCTATGGTTTCGGTGTGCGTTATCGACGCAATGTGGCGCGGCCGTGGATCTTTGTGGAAGTGGAGCCGGCGCATGTCTGGCGCCGTGACAACCTCGAGGAGTCACGTGGTTCGGTGTGGATGTTGACCTTGCGACTGGAACTGCTCGAGGAACGGCAGAATCGCCACGGCAAGCGCCGTGACGGTGCGCGCGCTGCCGGTGTGGATTAGACTATGGCCCGGATTTTCCAGTCGGTCGGCCAGACAGCGGAGCGTCTGGGGCTGTCCGGTTCAAGCCTGCAGCAACTCAGTCGATATCGGATATGAACGCCGTACCTACCGCTGTGACCGACCTCGAAATCGGCATGTATGTGACTGCTCTCGATCGTCCCTGGATCGAGACGCCGTTCCTCGTCGAAGGTTTCTATATCAGTAGCGAGACCGATATCGAGGAGCTCGAAAAGTATTGCGACGTCGTCTATGTCGACGTGGCGCGCAGCCGCCTCGGCAATGATCGACGTACACGCAGCAGTCGTGTCGTCGGGACGTCGGTGCTACGGCCGTCGATCGCTGCGCGTCCGGCATCGGCTGCGGGCAACGCGACGACCGCGCCGGTGAAGTTCCGTCCTCGGGGCGAGAGTGTCACGGCAGAGTTGTTCCCGCACAGGAAGCTCAAGGCGTATACGGACAGCAGCGGTTTCACGCAGGAACTGACGCTTGCGCGCGCTGCATACGCAGATATTGCGCTCGGCTACCGGCAGATGATGGAAGAGTACAGCCAGAATGCACGGATCGACGTCAGTGCGATCCGTGATGCCGTGAACCCGCTGGTCGAGAGCATGATCCGCAATCCGGACGCCTGCGTGTGGTTGGCCCGCAACCGTGACGAGGCGGGATATATCGTCGGACATTCGGTAGGAGTCGCCGTGTGGGCCGTAGCGTTCGGGCGCCATATGGGACTGCCACGGGTCGATCTGCAGAGGCTGGCGATCGGCGCGCTGCTGTTCGATGTTGGCAAGCTGAAGATTCCCGGCGAATTGCTGTGCAAGCCGATGCCGTTATCGCCAGGCGAGTTCCAGTTGCTGAAGTCGCACGTAGACTTCGGCCTCGAGATGCTGCGTGACACCGGCATTCTGAATCGCACGGTCAACGACATGGTCGAGTTCCACCACGAACGCCATGGCGGCCACGGCTATCCGCGTGGGTTGCAGGGGAGCAACATACCAATTTTCGGACGGATCGCCGGGATCGTCGACTGTTACGACGCGATCACCAGTCCGCGTCCGTACGCGCGGGCAATGGCGCCGAGCAATGCGGTAAAGCGGCTCTACGCGTGGCGTGACGTGGATTTCCAGGCAGATCTGATCGAAGAGTTCATCCAGGCGATCGGCGCCTACCCCGCCGGCACGCTGGTGGAGCTGAGCAATGGTGAGGTCGGAATCACGACCGCAGGTTACCGTACACGCCGGCTGCGCCCACAACTGTTGGTATTGCTTGATCGTGCCGGCAAGCAGTTGCAGGATCCGCGACCACTCGACCTGGCAGTGACGACACACGACAGTGATGGCAATCTGCTGGAAATCGTTGCCGGCCTCGATCCGGCGTCCTGCAACGTCGATTTGTCCCGTCTGCCGGTCTGACGGGCGCCGGCACTGACGCATTGCCCGCTCACGGCGTAGGCGCCGCAGTCGTCAAACCGTCACATTCATCGTTTATCGTGGCTCTGCCGTGATCGATGGTGATTGCTCGTGCATGGTTCCGCAGTTCGTGTCGCGGTGCCGGTCGGGACGTTTCCGCGAGCCGCAACGGAGGGGTACAGGATGGGTTTCGTGAAAAGGCAGTTTCTGCTGGGTGGTGTTGTGCTGGCGTGCGTTGCCCAGACAAACGCAGGTATGGTCGACGAAAAACTGCTCGACATGCTGTTGGCAAATGGCGCCATCACCGGAGCACAGCATGCGGAGCTGATGGGTGATCTTGCACGCGAGAGACAGGGCACGATCCGGACGAATGGTGAAGCTCTCGAGAAGAAGGATTTCGTCGCGTTCCGGAGTGCCGCAGGGTGGGTCGAGAACACCGTGCTGCGTGGCGATGTGCGGGTAAGGCACGAGTCGATCGATATCCAGGGAGAGCCCGATTTCACGGAGAGCCGCAACAAGGATCGGCAGCGGCTGCGTGCGCGACTCGGTGCGTTCACGAAGATCAACCCCGAGGTTGCAACCGGGATACGGATTGCCAGTGGCAGCGGCCCGGATCGTCGTTCGCCCATGCAGGATATGGACAACTATTTCGACAAGAAGGCCGCATGGCTCGATCTTGCATATATCGATTACACGCCGACGGCGATTCCCGGGCTGAAGATTTCCGCAGGCAAGATGAAACAGCCGTGGATGGCAGTCGCGGAGGTGGCGTGGGATGCCGATATCAATCCCGAGGGGCTGGCGTTTGCGTACACGAGGAAGAGCGATGCGGTCACATTCTTCGGCAGCGTCGGCTATTACACGATGAAGGATGGCGTGGATGGTGACGGTTTTGAATTCAGGAATGACCTGTCCCTCTACCACCTGCAGATCGGCTCCGGATTCGATATTGGCAAGCGCGTGCAATTGACACTGGGTGGCAGTCTGTTCGGGTTCGACAATGAGGAGTCAGGCTCTGCATCTTCCTTCCGCGCCAATGGCAACACAACGGATCGCTTCGGCCTGTACGAATTGTTCATGCAGGCCGATGTGAGCGGGTTGCCATTGCCTTTGTCGGTTTACGCCCAGTATGTGCGCAATCGTGACGCACGCGATTTTGGCGCCGCACTCGATGGTGACAAGGACACCGCCTACCTGATCGGATTGCGCAGCCGTATCGAACGCATTGCACTCGACTACAGCTACCGCAACGTGGATGCAAACGCGGTTGTCGGTGGTCTGACCGAATCCGATTTCGCGGCCGGCTACACCGGCTCCAGCGGACACAAATTGAAGTTGAGTTACGAGATGCTCGAGAATTTCACGATCGGTGCCACCTGGTTCGTGGCAGAATCGGACGCAGCGAGCAGTCGCGGACTTCGGGGAGCCGATATCGACGCCCTGCAGATCGACCTCGATGCCCGATTCTGAGTCGCTGCAGAGACTCGCTCTGCTGAATACCCTTGATGCAAATCGCGTTTTGTCTTTATAAATTTTTTCCCTTCGGTGGCATGCAGCGCGACTTCCTGCGTATCGCGTTGGCGTGTGAGGCGCGTGGCCATGCGATCCGGGTCTATGCGGGCGAATGGCAAGGCGAGATGCCGCCAGGCTTCGAAGTGGTACGGGTACCGATGCGCGCGTGGCTGAATCATCGGCGCTACCGGAAGTACACCGCCTGGGTGCAGGCTGATCTTGGGTGCCGACCGGCAGACTGTGTAGTCGGCTTCAACAAGATGCCCGGGCTGGATGTGTACTATGCAGCCGATCCCTGCTTCGAGGCGAAGGCGCGTATGTTGCGCAATCCGCTGTACCGGCTTGGTGGTCGCTATCGCCACTTTGCTGCGTACGAGCGCGCGGTGTTCGGTGTGCAGAGCCATACCGAAATCCTGATGATTTCCAGCGTGCAGCAACCGTTGTTCGTGAAGTACTACGGTACGGCCGAGAGCCGATTTCACCTGCTTCCTCCCGGGATCGACGCCGATCGGCGCCGGCCGTCCGATGCCGCTGAAGTGCGTGCGGCGTTTCGCGCCGAATTCGGTGCGAGCGATGATGATCTGCTGCTGGTGCAGATCGGCTCCGGCTTCCGGACCAAGGGCCTGGACCGCACACTGAAAGCATTCGCGGCGTTGCCGCTCGGGTTGCGTAGCCGCACCCGGTTGATCGTGATCGGCCAGGACCAGGCGAGGCCGTTCAGGCGCCAGGCAGCAACGCTTGGCCTTGGCGAACAGGTTCTCTTTCTTGAAGGACGCAGCGATATACCGCGCTTCCTGTTGGGAGCCGATCTTCTTGTCCACCCTGCCTACAACGAGAATACCGGCACCGTGCTGCTCGAGGCCCTGGTGGCCGGACTGCCGGTGTTGACGACGGCCGTTTGCGGCTATGCCCATTACATCGAGGATGCCGACGCCGGCTGTGTGCTGCCCGAACCTTTCGCGCAGTCACACCTCGACCGGGCCCTGGCGGAGATGCTTGGCGATGCGGATGCCCGCCGGCGCTGGCAGCTCAACGGTCTCACCTTCGCCGCCCGGGCAGATCTGTACAGTCTGCCCGAGCGCGCTGCGGATCTGATCCTGGGCTTCGGTGCGAGGCGTCGATCTACATGAGTGTGCTGGTGTTGAATGAACCTTTTTGCAGCCTGTGGCAGGGCTGCGATGCCTTTGAGGCGGTCGATGCACTGCACGGCGAGGTTTTCCGTGAACTGGAAGGCCGCCGCACGTTGCGCACGGTAGTCGAGGGTCGCGCCTATTTCGTGAAGATTCACCACGGAATTGGCTGGCGTGAGATCCTGAAGAACTTGCTGTCGGGTCGCCTGCCGGTGCTCGGTGCTGCCAATGAGTGGAAAGCCATTGCACGGCTGGAGCAGCTTGGTGTCGCGACCCTGAGTGTCGCGGCGTACGGTGAGCGTGGATGCAATCCGGCACGCCGGCACTCCTTCATCGTCACGAACGAACTGGCGCCTGCGATCAGTCTGGAGGACTACTGCCGCGACTGGGTGCAACGACCACCGCAGCCTGCGCTGAAGCGCGCGCTGATCCGGCAGGTGGCCCGCATCGCGCGGCGCATGCACGAAGGCGGGATGAATCATCGCGACTTCTATCTGTGCCATTTTCTGCTGCATCTCGATCCGGTGCCGTCGCCCACTGCGCTGCGCGTGTCGCTGATCGATCTGCATCGCAGCCAGGTGCGTGCGCGCACGCCGCGCCGTTGGCGCGACAAGGATCTGGCTGCATTGTATTTCTCGGCTCTCGACATCGGGCTGACACGGCGTGACCTGCTGCGTTTCGTGCGCCAGTACTTTCCGGGCTCGTTGCGCCTCACCCTGAAAACCGAAGCGGCGCTGCTGCACAGGCTCAGGGTCGAGGCCGAGCGGCTCGAAATGCGCTACCTGCGCAAGTACGCACTGCGGCAGCAAGCACGAGACGTGC
>DAOLKH010000142.1:0-5375 GCA_035331685.1 Pseudomonadales bacterium | reverse complement strand
GTGCAGGGCCGGCGCATCGTTGATGCCGTCACCCAGGTAGCCGACCACGTGCCCGGTCTTCTGCAGCGCAGTGATGATGCGTTCCTTCTGGTTCGGGTCCACTTCCGCGAACAGCGCGACCTGCGGCGCGAGATTCCACAACGCCTCATCGTGCATGCTCGCCATCTCGGCACCGGTGACGATCTGGCGAACGTCGATACCGACGGCTGCGGCGACGTGCTGCGCAACCAGGCGGTTGTCGCCGGTGATGATCTTGAGCTGCACACCGAGGCGGCGCAGTCCGTCGAGGGTCTCGCGCACACCGGCTTCGGGCGGGTCGAAAAAGAGCAGGAAACCGGCGAACACCATCGAGCACTCGTCGTCGCGGGTGTACGGCCCGGAACGGTCGAGCAGCTTTTCGGCCACGCCGAGCACGCGAAAACCCTGCGCGCTCCATGCGACAAAGCGCTCGCGGATCTGTTCGCGCTGTGCCTGCTCCAATGGCAAGACCGCATCGCCGGCACGATGGCGGTCACAGACGTCGAGCACATTTTCCAAAGCACCCTTGGTGATCATCCGCCCCGGCGCCTGCGCGTCCGTCTTCACCACGATACTCAGGCGCTTGCGCACGAAGTCGTAGGGAATTTCATCGAGCTTGGAATCGTTCGCGCAGTCGATCCCCAGGCGCTCGCCTGCAGCGATCACGGCTGCATCGAGCGGATTGACCAGTCCGGTCTCGAAGCGCGAGTTGAGGTAGGCAAGGCGCAGCACCGTCGCACTTTCCTGACCATGCACGTCCATGGCACTGTCCAGTTGCACCACACCCCTGGTCAACGTGCCGGTCTTGTCCGTACACAGCACATCCATGCTGCCAAGGTTCTCGATCGCGTTCAGCCGCTTCACGATCACCCCCTCGCGCGCCATGTTCTGCGCTCCGCGAGACAGCGTGACGGTGAGGATGACGGGCAGCAGTTCGGGAGACAGTCCGACCGCCAGCGCCATCGCAAACAGCAGCATCTCGAGCCGCGGATGCTGCAGCACGACGTTCAGCGCCAGCACGGCCAGCACGATGAAGACCATGATGCGAAACAACAGCGTGCCGAACTGGCGCAAACCGCGCTCGAACTCGGCTTCCGGCGGACGCAACGCGAGCGTATCGGCAATGCGTCCATAGTGGCTCGCTGTTCCAGTCTGCACGATCAGCGCGGTCGCGGTGCCACTGCGCACCGAAGTGCCCATGAACACGCAGTTGCTGCGCTCGCTCAGACTGGCATCGGCAGACACGCTGCCCGGCTGTTTCTCGACCGGAAAGGTTTCACCGGTCAGCAGTGCCTGACTGACGTGAAAGTCCCTCGCATCGAGCAATACGCCATCTGCCGGGATCAGACTGCCGGCGACGAGCCGTACCACGTCCCCCGGCACCACGGACTCGGAAGGCACGAGCAGTTCCTGGCCGTCGCGCAGTACCGTGGACCTGACCGAGACGCGCTGGCGCAGCTTCTCCACTGCAGCGCTGGCGCGATACTCCTGGACGAAGCTCGTCACTGCGGTGATCAGCACGATTGTCAGAATGATTGCCGTATCGAGCCAATCGTGCACGATCATCGAGACAGCCGCGGCAAAGACCAGGATCAGCACCAGCGGGTTGCGGAAGCGCTCGACGAACAACCGCAGCCTGCCGCTGTGCGGATGTGCAGCCTGCAGACTGTTGGCACCGTATCGCTGCAGACGCTCGCGTGCGTTCGCACTGTCCAGCCCCTCGGGACTGCTGTCCAATGCAGCACACAGCTCGGCAACCGGCCGGCTCCAGTAAGCCCCGATTGCGGGAATCTGCTCCGTGTTGCGAGGGTCGCTCATCCCGCGGACCGGGCCGCTGCCAGCGCCTCCAGCTCCTCGAGTGCAAGTGGAATGCGATCAGCGAGCGCCCAGACGTCTGGAACGCGATCCCTTGAAACCTGCATCGCGATGACCATGGAATCCATGTGGCTCCAGCCCGTCAGGTTCAGGCCGTACGGGTAGATGATGGGACCTACCGAGATGAACTTCTCGATCGGAGCGCCTGCCAGGTACAGCCGGTTCTTCGGACCTGGAACGTTCGACACCGTCATGCTGTAGGTTGGCCGACGCTTCAGCACGGCGCCCAGCAGCGGCAGGCCGCGCCCCCAGAACCAGAACAGCGGCCAGTAGTCCATCCAGTCGCCGAACAGCCACAGATCACGCTCGGCGTGTATGGTCCGCGCCGCAGTGGTATTGGCCGCCAGGCATTCGATGCGCTCGACCGGGTCCGCCACATCGGTGGCGATGGAAACGAACCACGTGCTCACCTGGTTGCCCCAGTCCACCTCGCCACCGGGCGGGCGGATCGCCACCGGAACGACGGCGGTAAGCGACTCGGCAGGCAATTCGCCGTGCAGTTCCAGATACGAGCGGATGGCACCACTGCATATCGCAAGGAACACGTCGTTGATGCTGACGCCGAACGCACTCCTGATCCGTCTGATCGCGCCCATGTCGCAAGTGACGTACGCAAACCGACGCTCGGTACGGATTCGCTCGTTGAATCGCGTGGCCGGCGCGGCGAACGCTTCCGCAAAGCCCGGCCTGCCTTCCCTGTTGCGCCGGCGAATCATGCCGATCGTACGCAGCGAGCGCAGCAGCACGTTCGGAAAGCGCATGATCGTCGCCGCATTGTGCGCGGCGAGCATGCCGAGCCACTTCAACGTTCCCGGCCTTTGCTCGTCGACCAGGGTGCCGCGGGCTGCAGGCAGTGGTTCGCCCGGATCGGAGCTGAAGATGGTCTCCATCAGCCGTACCGATGCCAGTCCGTCTGCGACGGCGTGATGGATCTTCAGTACCAGCGCGATCCTGCCCCCTGCCAGGCCATCGACGTACCACAACTGCCAGGCAGGACGCGCTCGATCGAGACCGACCGAAACGATGTCGTCGACCACCGCGCACAGCTCGTGATCACCGCCCGGTGGCGCCACGGTTGCGCGTCGCAGGTGATGATCGAGGTCGATCCGGGAGCGTTCGATCCACCAGGGCCGCCCCATGCCAAAAGGCGGAAACAACAGTTGCCAGCGCAGCGGTTCAACCCGCTCCAGCAGCGCCGGAATGGCCGCACGTATCGCATCGAAGTCAAGCGGCTGCCGCGCGGCAGCCGGGTCGAGCACGACCGCCTTGATCGTGTGTTGCGGCTGGTCGGGGCTCTCCTGCTTGAGGAACATGTTGTCCACACTGTTGAGACGTCGCATCCGCTGACCCCGTCCGCAGTCGATTATTGTGTTCGGCTACATTCGACCGGTTCGCAACAGCATGCAAGAAAAAAATGCGGCGCAACGGCCCCGGTGCCGAATGCAGCACGTGGCGCCCGGCACAGCGCGAATCACTGCACCCCATCCCAGAACGGTCGCACCGCCTCGAGCGGCGCCGACTGCAGTTCGCAATGTGGTGCCAGACGCATCGTCTCGCGGCGCGACGGCTCATAAGGTCTCCACTCGGGCAAACCCTCATGATTCGGGTCACCGGTATGCGCAAAGGCGGCCCACGCAGCACGCATGCGCCGCGACAGGTCCACGGCCTGCGCCCCCCCACCCGAAAACGCGCGGCCGAACTCACCATCGACGGTACCGAACACGAACGGCGTCTCGAGCCCGTGGCACGCGCCCATTTCGCCACCGAACATCGGCGAGTGAAATCCGAAACGGTACATGAACGTCGTACCCCGATGTACCAACTGCGCCTCGGCAAGGCGCAGCACCGGAATCCGGAACGTGCGGTCCGACTCGATGGCCGCGTAGATCCCGGCCGGCGACAGTCGGCCGCCCAGCACTGACCGGTACAGCGCAACGGCTTCGCTGCCACGCCCGGGCAGACGCTGCTCGCAGACCTTGTGCAGCGTCGCCTCGTCGAGCTCCTGCTTGTCGGCTTCGACGAGGAACAGGAAGTAGTTCCACTCGTCTTCGTTCGTCCCGATCAGAAGGTCGACACCACGCGCCGCTCCTGCCGCGATCGCATCGAAGGGGCCGTCGGGCAACAGTTCCCCGTCACCGACCGGAATCAGCGTCATCGCCCCCTGCGGCAGCCGCCGCGTGCGCGGACCACGCAGGATCGTCTCGCGCAGGCAGGCACGCTGTGCCATCACGATCGCTGCGGCAGGCACGCTCCAGAGCTTGTCTGGCCGGTTCGGATCGACGCCGAGCCGATGCAGCAGAACCTCTGCGATGCGCGAAGCGTCGTCGCGGCTGGTCGCATGGTGCGCAGCGCCGCTCTGCAGGATCGCGCGGCGAAACAGTCCTTGCGCCCGCGGTACCGCCAGCAGGCTGCCGATGCACATGGCGCCGGCAGATCCGCCAAACACGGTGACATTGTCCGGGTTGCCACCGAAGGCATCGATGTTGCGCTGCACCCAGGCAAGCGCTGCAAGCTGATCCAGCAATCCCGGGTTGGACGCCAGCTCGTGCGCCGGACCCAGCAGATCGCGCAGGAACGAGAAACCGAGGGCGCCGAGCCGGTAGTTGAGCGTCACCACGACCACGTCGCCGTGCGCCGCAAGCATCGAGCCATCGTAGACGCCCTGCGCACCGGAGCCGACCGTGAAGCTGCCGCCATGGATCCACACCATGACCGCACGGCGCCTGCGATCACAGGCGGGCGTCCAGACGTTCAGCGTGAGGCAATCCTCGTCGGGGGTGGAAATGTCCAGCAGCGGCCCATGATCCTGCGGGGCTGGTGCACGGAAGCGTCGGGCATCGCGCGTGCCCTGCCATGTCCGCATCGGTACCGGTGCTCGCAAGCGCAGCGCACCGACCGGCGGGGCTGCATACGACACGCCCCGGAAAACGCTGACACCGTGTGCGCCGAACTCGCCTTCGAGGCGTCCTTCGTGTGTGGTAGCTACGGGATTCATCGAGTCCTTGTCGGCCCATGCGCCCTGCGTCCCGGAAGCAAGCCGGATTGCCCGGGCCTGCTGTTGCGTGCAGTCGGCACATTCGTCGCGTTACTTTACCAGAGCCGGGATGGACAGACAGCCGATGCACCTCACGCGGTGCATGCGCTCTCGCGTCGGCCGGCCCGAGCCTGATCACTGTTCGCGGCTGTTCGCCGCATGAAGCGAATACGGCACATCGGCTACCATTTGCCATCCGCGCGCCGGGTGGCGACGAGTGTTGCGAGCAGCCAGACGTCGAGAGCGCAGGAACAGCAGAGGAAACGGTGTCGATGGAAATCGGTGGATCGGTACAGCCTGGTTTCGAACGCGTACGCGAGGCCTTTGCGCAGAATTTCAGCGAGCACGGCGACGTCGGTGCCGCCTGCTGCATTTACCGCGATGGCCATCCGGTGGTCGATATCTGGGGGGGGCTCGCCGATCCGTCGACGGGACGCCCGTGGCAGCG
>DAOLKH010000141.1:0-5381 GCA_035331685.1 Pseudomonadales bacterium | reverse complement strand
CGACCGCTGGTTCGACCCTGAGTCGGGGGTGCAGATCATCGACACAGCGCTGTGCCATGCGTTTTCGCCGCTGGTGTGCGCCATCATCACGCGCTGAAGCGCGCAGGCAGGAGACGACAACATGTTCGCGATGATCATCAACGAAACGGGTGGCCCCGAGGTGATGCGCCTGGGCGAGATTGCCACTCCGGAACCCGGACCGAGTGAAGTGTGCATCCGCGTCGCCTACGCCGGGGTCAACCCGGCCGACTGGAAGAACCGCGAAGGCTATCTGGCTGCGTTCCGACCGTACACCTTTCCATACATCATCGGATTCGACGCGGCCGGCGTGGTCGACAAGCTTGGTGAAGGCGTCGAGGATTTTGCTGTCGGCGATCATGTGTTCACTCCGACCAACCACGGACAGGGCGGGCTGGGCAGTTACGCCGAGTTCGTGATTGCCGCCACCGACCGGGTGGCACGCATTCCCGCTGGAATCGACTTTGCACAGGCGGCGGCCTTGCCGGTCGCGGCACTGACCGCCTGGCAGGGCGTGATGGAGCGAGCCGACATCCGGGCAGGGCAGCGTGCGCTGATCCACGGCGGCGCCGGTGGTGTCGGCGGATTTGCGGTACAGTTCGCGCGTCTGGCCGGAGCGCACGTCGCTGCAACCTGCAGCAGCACCAATGCCGACTATCTGCGTGAACTCGGCGTCGAACGGGTGATTGATTATCGCAGCGAAGACATCGCCGCTGCGGTGGCCGCATGGGCACCCGACGGGCTTGATTACCTGATGGATGCGGTGGGTGCGAGCACGCTGCCGAACGGACTCGAACTGGTGCATCGCGGGGGTACCTATGTCAGCGTACCGACGCTGAACGACGATGGAGATATCCCGGCTGCGCTGGCTGCCGCAGCAGCCCGGGGTGTGCAGCGGGTGTTCTCGACGATGAACGACATCGGTTCGCGTGCGGCGCTGGAGCGCATTGCCGGGCTGGTCGCGAGCGGCGAGCTGCGGTTGCCGCCGTTGCGCGAATACGCCCTGCGTGATGCGCCGGAGGCGCATCGATCGATTCAGTCGGGTCACGGACGCGGCAAGATCGTGCTGAAGGTTGCGGACGTCTGAAGATCCTGTCACGGAGAGCATATGAGTTCATCGCTGCAAGACATCCCGGGCAGGGCGTGGCCGGCGCTGCGGATTTCGCGGCTGTTTGCGTGGGGAGGCTGCTGGCTGCTGGCCGCCTTTGTGCTGAGCGCCTGCCAGGGCGAGGAATTGCCGCCGCCGGTGGCCGGTGCGGCCGTCGACTGGAAGTATTGGGGTGGCGACGAGGGCGGCACGCACCACTCGCCGCTCGACGAGATCACGCCGCAGAACGTGAAGCACCTGAAGAAGGCATGGACCTACCATGTCGGCATGCTCGACGCGCCGGACGGAACGTCGTCGACCCTCGAGGGTACGCCGCTGGTTGCCGACGGCCGCATGTTCGTCTGCTCCGGGCTCGGCAAGATCGCCGCGGTCGATCCGGCGAACGGGCACGAACTGTGGGCCTACCGCTACAAGGCGGACACGCGCGGCAGCTACCTGCTGAACTGCCGTGGCGTCACCTATTACCGCGACACGGCCGATTATCGCGGCGAGTGCCCTGCACGCGTGTTCGCGGGTACGCTCGACGGTCGCCTGATCGCGCTCGATGCGGCAAGCGGGGCGCCGTGCCGCGAATTCGGGGAGAACGGCGAACTCGATCTGCTTGCCGGACTCGGACGCACGCAGCCCGGGGATTTCTCGCCTTCGTCACCGCCGGTGATCGTCGACGGCAAGATCGTGCTGGGCGGGCGCATCCCGGACAATATGCGCGTCGACGTGCCGGCCGGTGTGATCCGCGCCTTCGACGTGCACAGCGGCGAGCTGGCGTGGGCGTGGAACTCCGCACCGCCGGGGGAGGAACCGGAGCCGGGTGAACCCTACGTGCGCGGCACACCGAACGCGTGGGCACCGCTGTCGGCGGACAGCGAACGCAAGCTGGTCTTCGTTCCCACCGGCAATGCCGCGACCGACCACTCGAACATCGTGCGTGGCGAGCGTGATCACTTCGCCGCCTCGATCGTCGCGCTGGATGCGACCAACGGTGCGCTGCGCTGGCACTTCCAGACGGTGCATCGCGATCACTGGGATTACGACATTCCCTCGCAGCCGGTGCTGTTCCCCCTGCACCGCGGTGGTGTCGAGATTCCCGCGCTGGCGCAGACGACCAAGCAGGGGCACGTATTCATCCTGAACCGCGAGACCGGCGAACCGCTGTTCCCGGTCGAGGAGCGGACGGTGCCGCTGGTCGGCGCGATCGAGGGCGAGCGCTACAGCCCGACGCAGCCGTTCCCGGCCAATCCGGCCTTCATCGTGCGGCGTGACCTGAAGCGCGAGGACATCTGGGGCTTCACGCCGTGGGATCGTGGCAAGTGCCAGGAACTCTACGACGGGGCGAACTGGGAGGGTGTGTTCACGCCGCCGTCGCTGCGCGGCAGCATCATGTTTCCGAGCTTCATGGGTGCGACCAACTGGGGCGGACTGTCGATCGACCCGGTGCGCGGCATCCTGGTCGTGAACACCACGCAGGTGCCGGCGATCCTGCGCATGTACCCGCGCGAAGAGGCCGATCGGCGGCTCGCGGCCGGCGAGCGCATGACGCCGTCGCTCGGCGCGCCGTACGCGCACACGATGGTGCCGATGCTCTCGCCACTCGGAGCGCCGTGCATCAGGCCACCGTGGGGCACGCTGCTGGCAATCGATCTGAATCGGGGCGAGCGACTGTGGGAGGTGCCGCTCGGCTCCACGCGCGATGTTGCGCCGTTCCCGTTGTGGTTCGACTGGGGGGTACCGAACCTGGGCGGCTCACTGCTCACCGCCTCGGGGCTGGTGTTCATCGGCGCGACCACCGACAACTTCCTGCGTGCCTTCGATATCCGCAACGGCGAGATGCTGTGGAAGGCAAGGCTGCCCGGCGGCGGGCAGGCCACACCGATGAGCTACCGCCTGGCCGACGGGCGTCAGTACGTGGTGATTGCGGCCGGGGGGCACAAGTTCCTCGGTACCGACGTCAGCGATGCGCTGGTCGCGTACACGCTGGAGTAAGCTGCGCAGGCAGTGCAGGCAGATTCATTGTCGAGGAGATTTCGATGCTCACGCCGCAACAGGTCCATGACACCATAGCCACGATCACGGCCGCTGGGCAGGCGTTCGAGGTCGAGTCACGCAACATCGCGGGTCGTTCGTTGCGTGCATACCGGCATGCGCCGGCGACGCTGGTCGACGTGCTGCAGGGTGCGCGCGCGCACGCGCAGACGGACGCCGAGTTCCTCGTCTACGAAGGTCGGCGTATCGGTTATGCGCAGTTCTACTCGGAGGTCGACGCGCTCGCGGCGACGCTGCAGCACGACTACGGCGTCGTGCCCGGCGAGCGGGTCGCGATCGCGATGCGCAACTGCCCCGAATGGTCGGTGGGGTTCACCGCCGCGGCGCTGATCGGCGCGATCGTGGTGCCGATCAACAGTTGGGGCAAGCGTGAGGAGCTCGTATACGCGCTGCGCGACTGCGGAGCGCGATGCCTGATCTGCGACGAGCCGCGCCATCGGCTGGTCGCAGGCGAACTGGCCACGCTCGGCGTGCGCGCGCTGCTCGTGGCCGAGGTTGCGGCCAATGCGGTCGTCGAGAGTTTCGATGCCGCCGTCGCACGCGGTTTCGGGCGTGGCTTCGAGGTGGCTGCAGCGCAGCCCGAGGACGAATGCCTGATCCTCTACACCTCGGGCAGCACCGGCTTTCCGAAGGGTGTGCGCCAGCGCCATGTCGCGGTCACGCAGTCGCTGATGAACATGTACTTCCTCGGTTTTCTGACAGCGCAACTCGAGGGCCAGCGCGAGTTTCGCGGCGGAGCCACGCGCGAAACACCGCTGCTGACCGTTCCGCTGTTTCACGCCACCGGCTTGCTGAGCGGACTGATCATGCCGCTGCAGCTGGGGCACAAGGTCGTGATGATGTACAAGTGGGACAGCCTGAAGGCGCTGCAACTGGTGCAGCAGGAAAAGGTCACCGGAATGACCAGCGTGCCGGCGATCATCAAGGATTTCCTGGCGCATCCCGATTTCGACCGTTACGATGTTTCCTCGCTGATTCGCGTTTCGGCGGCCGGTGCGGCGACTCCGGCCGGGCTGCCCGAACTCATGCGCAGCAAGCTCGGCGACCCGAGCCGCTCCACCGGCTACGGGATGACCGAGACGATGGCCGCCACCTCCACGATGAGCGGTGTGATCTACGATCTGGCTCCGGCCAGCGCGGGCATCGTGTCGCCGATCATCGAGATGCGTCTGGTTGCCGACGACGGTCGCGTGCTGGATCAGGGCAAGGCAGGGGAGATCCAGTTGCGCAGCGTGCTGTGCACGCCTGGCTACTGGCAGAAGCCGGAAGCGGACGCAAAACTGTTCACCAGCGATGGCTGGATGCATACCGGCGACGTCGGCCTGATCGACGCCAGTGGTTTTCTGTACATCACGGGGCGGATCAAGGAAATCGTGATCCGCGGTGGCGAGAACATCTTTCCCGGCGAAGTGGAGGATGCTGCCTACCACAACGAGGCAGTACAGGAAGCGGTCGTGTTCGGCGTCGATGATCCACACATGGGCGAAGAGCTGGCGATGGTCTGCTATCCGCGCCCGGGCACTGCGCTCGATGCGTCGCAGTTGCGCCGCTTCCTCGACGAGCGACTCGCAGGCTACAAGGTGCCGAAGTACATCGCGATCGCAGGCGCGCCGCTGCCGCGCAACGCCAGCGAGAAGCTGCACAAGCTGAACGTGAAGGCGGGATTTCTCGAAGGACGTTACCCACCGGGTTGAGCCGCGATGGAGACCCTCGACGCGGTGGTCGTAGGTGCCGGCGTCGTCGGTCTGGCGGTGGCGCGCGCACTTGCACTCGCCGGACGCGAGGTGACGGTGCTCGAGGCGGAGGATCACCCCGGTCAGCATGCGAGCAGTCGCAACTCCGAGGTGATCCATGCGGGCATCTACTACCCACCGGGCAGCCTGAAGGCACGTGCCTGCCTTGCCGGCCGTGACGCCCTGTACCGTTACTGCGTCGAGCGCGGCATTGCGCACCGTCGTGTCGGCAAGCTGCTGATCGCGAGCCACGAAGCCGAGGTCCCCGCGTTGCTGCGTCTTGGCGAGAACGCACGCGCCAGCGGTGTGCACGACCTGCGGCAGATGACGCGCGCGCAAGTGCGCGAGCTGGAGCCTGAGATCGAAGCCGTTGCCGCGTTGCTGTCGCCGTCGACGGGTATCGTCGACAGCCACGCACTGCTGGAGAGCCTGCTCGTCGATCTGCAGCGTGCAGGTGGCACGCTGGTATGCCGCAGCCCGGT
>DAOLKH010000140.1:0-5394 GCA_035331685.1 Pseudomonadales bacterium | reverse complement strand
ACGGCTTCGGCTACGCGCTGATCACGCTGCTTTCGGTGCTTGCCTACGCGGGCTTTTCGGTAGTCGCCACCGAATGGCGTACGGGATATGTGCGCGAGGCGAACCGCGCGGATTCGGCGAGCAATACGCTGGCGATCGACAGCCTGCTGAACTACGAGACCGTGAAGTACTTCGGCAACGAGGCTCACGAGGTGCGCCGCTACGACGCCGAGCTGGCGAAGTGGGAACAGGCACGGCGCCGCAACCGGCTGACGTTGTTCGCGCTGAACGGCGGGCAGGCACTGATCGTGGCATTCGCAATGACTGCCGCCATGGTGCTGGCGGCTGTCGACGTCAGTCGCGAACGCATGACCGTCGGCGATTTCGTGCTGATCAATGCGTTCATGATGCAGTTGTTCATGCCGCTCAATTTCCTCGGCATGGTGTATCGCGAGATCAAGGGATCGCTCGCCGCGATCGAGCAGATGTTCGGTCTGCTCGCAGTGCACCCACGCATCACCGATCGACCCGGTGCAACTGCGGTTTCGATACGCCATGCCGAAGTGGAATTTCGCGCGGTGTCGTTTCGCTACCATGCGGATCGCCCGATCGTCGATTCCGTGAGCTTCCGCATTCCTTCAGGCCACAAGGTCGCGGTCGTCGGCGCGAGCGGTGCCGGCAAATCGACGCTGGTCAAGCTGCTGTTCCGCTTCCACGACCCCGACGCCGGTGCAGTGCTGATCGACGGGCAGGACATTCGCACGGTGACGCAGGCTTCGTTGCGTGCGGCGATCGGTATCGTGCCGCAGGACACGGTGCTGTTCGACGCAACGCTGTTCGAGAACATCCGCTTCGGACGCCCGGACGCGAGCGAGGCCGAAGTCCTGGAGGCGATTCGGCTCGCGCACCTGCAGGAATTCGTCGCCGCACTTCCCGATGGCCTCGCGACACGCGTCGGCGAACGCGGGCTGAAACTCTCCGGCGGCGAGCGCCAGCGCGTGGCGATCGCACGCACGATTCTGAAGCGCCCGCCGATCCTGGTGTTCGACGAAGCGACCTCGTCACTCGACAGCCGTTCGGAGCGGCTGATCCTCGACGCACTGGCGATCGCTGCCAGTGGCCACACCAGCCTGGTCATCGCGCACCGGCTTTCCACCGTGGTCGACGCCGATCGCATCGTGGTGCTGGCACACGGCCGCGTGGTCGAGCAGGGCCGGCACACCGAGCTGCTCGCAGCCAACGGCGCCTACGCAGCACTGTGGCGACACCAGCAATCCGGCGCGGGATCGATCCCTGCCGTTGCGCGCGAGGCAGGCTCGCCCCACGAGACAAGCCCGCCCGTTGCCTGAGCCAGGTGCGGGGCATATGCTCGCGGGATGCAGCCAGGCAAGCACGATCCCGGACTCTCCACGTGAAGCAACTCGCCAACAAGAACGAGCTGCGCGCCGAAATCGAACGGCAGGTGCGTGATTTCCTGCAGCACGGCGGCGCGGTGGAGGAAGTCGCTCGCGGCATCAGCGGTCGCGACCCGCAGCGCGGCCCGCCCGGCGGCTTCCACGGCTTCGCCTCGCGCCCCAGGGAAGAACGCACCTACGTTCCGGAGGTGGTCGCGGCCATCGAGGCACGACGACGCAAGGCGAAGGATAAAGGCCCTGTGTCACGTGCGCGCCGCGGTCCGGTACGCAAGCCCATCTACGATGACTTCGGCGAACTGGTGCGCTGGGAATGGATCGATGAGGATGAGGAAGCTGCATCGTCATGAGCAGCATGTCCGGCAAACACCACTGCGTGTTGCAAGCCGTTTGCATTTGTCAGCCGTCTTGATTTAGTCTCGGAACGGCCCCGGAAAACTTCCTTCACGGATATTCTGGAAGCCCTTGGTCTCAACAAGAATTACAAGGAGATGGGATATGCATCGTGCCCACCGTTTCGGCTCTGCTCTGTTCATCCTCACGCCACTGGCATTCGCGCTGCAAACCGGCAGCGTGTTCGCGCAGGACTCGAGCTTCACACTCGAGGAGATCATCGTCACGGCACAGCGGCGCGCGGAGAACGTGCTCGAAGTGCCGATCTCGATGACTGTGGAAACCGCCGCCTCGCTGCAAAAAAAGGGCGTCACCACACTCGAGGGACTGTCACTGCAGACGCCGAGTCTCGTCACGCAGGACGGTGGGCGCATTTCTTCGGTAGCGATCCGCGGCCTCGGCAGTGCAGGCCTCGATACGGTCGAGAGTTCGGTGGGCATCTATATCGACGAGATCTACTACGGACGCAGTCGTCTGTCGCGCAACCCGCTGTTCGACATGGACCGCATCGAGGTGCTGCGTGGCCCCCAGGGAACCCTGTACGGGCGCAACACGATTGCCGGTGCCATCGCGATGCACACCGCGCGTCCGACCGAGGAATTCAGCGCACGCCTGCTCGCCGAAGCCGGCAACCTCGACTCGCACAAGCTCGAAGGCAGCATCTCCGGTCCGCTGGCCGACAACTTCGCGATGCGCCTGGCAGTGCTGAACAGCAAGCGCGGAACCTATCTGAAAAACGAGATCGGGCCCGACGGCGGTGGCCAGGACACCGAAGGCTATCGCGTATCGGCAAGCTGGAATCCTGCCGAGGATCTGTCGCTGTTTGCAAAATACGAAACCATGGTGCACGAGCAGGTCGGCGTCTTCGACCAGCTCGTGGGCGATCCTTTCGGCGTGTGGGCGCACTACCCCGGAATCGATCTGCGTCGCGACCATCATCAGCAGGTCAACGGCATCGGGCCGCAGGCACTGAAGCACCCGGGCGGCTACTTCACGTCGGAGGCTGCCGCGATACACCTCAACTGGGATCTGCCCGGCGGCTACAGCCTGAAATCAGTCAGTGGCTGGACTACCTATGACGCACGTTCGCGCGACTGGATAACGGCATCACCGGACTCTTCGCTGACGATCAACGGCATGACGGAGCGCGTCGAGTACTGGAGCCAGGAACTGCGCATCATGTCGCCGGAGGATCGCCCGCTGCGTTTCCTGGGTGGTGCCTTCATCGATTACTACGACGTGAAGACACTGCCGCAGGCCGGCTCCGGAGCCACGCTGAACCTCGGCAACAGCATCCTGCCTGGAGTGGTGCAGGGACTGGCGACCAATCCGGCCCTCGCATTCCTGGGACCTCTGCAGCCCAACGTCGCGGCAGGCTTCGCGAACGGCACGCGGGAGTATTTCCGCCTGACCACACCGTCCGGAGACCCGGTCAGCGGGATCAGCAACCTCGACCAGTTGATCAAGACCTGGTCGGTGTTCTTCGAGGGGCAGTACGACTTCAATCCGAGCTGGCGCCTGACGCTGGGCGTGCGCTACGCGAAGGAAAGCAACGACACCCGCATGGCCAAGGGAACCTTCTATCACAACGGGTTGGGGCTGCCGTGGGGCGCCTTCCCGACGCCGGCGCAAATTGCCGCCAGCGCCGTTGCCGCCGACCCGATGCTGGCCGCGGTGAGCGCGTATCTGCCGTCGATCTACGCCGGTGTGACCACGCGGGAAATCGCACCAGGGCTGCCGTTCAGCATGCTGCCGCTCGTGATTGCTGCTCCCGGCGGCACTCCGCTGGTCAAGGACAGCCTCGACGAGGACCACTGGATCCCATCGCTGAAACTGCAGTACTTCCCGCGCGACGACGCCATGTTCTATCTGACCATCGCCACCGGTTTCAAGGCGGGTGGTTTCAACAGCTCGAACATCAACGTCTATACACGCGCCGGCGACACCTTCGGCGGCGAGGAAGCCCTCGCGATCGAGATCGGCGGCAAGCTGACCCTGCTCGAAGGCCGCGCCCAGCTCAATTTCGCCGTATTCCATACCGATTTCGACGATATGCAGGCATCCACGATCTCACCGCAGGGTGCAGCAACGGTAGTCAACGCGGCGAAGGCGGTTTCGCAGGGCTTCGAGATCGATGGCACCTGGCGCGTCACCGAAGCGCTGACCGCCGGTGCCGCATGGGCATGGCTGGACGCGCACTACGAGGACTCGAAGGAGCTCAGTTGCGGTGCGTACATGAAATCGCTGCGACAGATGCAGGGCGAGGACTTCACGACCAGGCCGTGCACCTTCCGCCTCGACAAGCTGCCGAACGGCAAGGACGATCTGCAACGCGCACCACGCAATACGATCACCGCATGGGCGGAATACCGTACCGTGCTGAGCGATGCGTGGGAGTTGCAACTTTTTGCCACCGTGAATCGCCGCGACAAGGTCACGACGATGCTGGATGCCTCCCTCTGGACCCAGCCGATCACGATCCTGAATGCACGTATCGCGCTGAACCAGACCCGCGACGACTGGACGATAGCGCTGTTCGGCAACAACCTGCTCGACGACGACGGCCTGTTGCTGCTGCAGGAGAACTCGGGTGGCGCCGTGAAGGGCATCATCACGACGCCGCGCATGTGGGGACTCCAGCTCGTCAAGAACTGGTAAACGTGCAGCGAGGGCTGGTTTTGCGACCGCCCCGGATACAGGAGACCTGGATGAGCGCGGCAACCGCACCATCGATCGACATGAAGGGGCGCACCGCGCTGATCACCGGCGCAGGAGCGGGCATAGGGCGCGGCATCGCGGAAGCCTTTGGTGCGCTCGGTGCGCGCATCATCGGTGCCGAGATCGATCCCTCGCGCGCCACTGCAACCCAGGCAGCGCTGCGCTCGGCAGGAGTCGCTGCAGAGATCCACGTCTGCGATGTGCGCGACAGTGCGCAGCTTCGCGCACTCTGCGCCGAGCTCGACGCCCGTGGCGAGGGCCTGGACACGCTGGTCAACAACGTCGGCGATTCGATCGGGGAGTTCATGCACCCCTTCGATCGTGCTCCGGAAGAACTGTGGGACGCGCTCTACGCAATCAACCTGCGCCATGTGTTCACGGCGTCGCAGGCGGCGTTGCCGTTGCTGCGCCGGCGCACACCCGGCGCGACGATCATCAACGTATCGTCGATCGAAGCGTTTCGTGCAATTCCGATGTGCCCGGTCTACTCCGCATTCAAGCACGCGATCACCGGCTTCACCAGAAGCCTGGCGTTGCTGCTCGGCCCCGAGGGCATCCGCGTCAACACGATCGCGCCCGAAACTACCGAGACTGAACAGGTGAAGCCCTCGCAGTACGTGAAGCCGGAACTGCGTGACAACCTTGCGCGCTGGACTCCGCTCGGACGTTTCGGTGAACCACGCGACATGGCCGGCTGCGCGGTGTTCCTGGCAAGCGAACTGTCGGCCTGGGTCACAGGCACGACGGTGAACGCCGATGGCGGCGCACTGGCTGCCGGCGGCTTCTACCGCACCCCGAGCGGCCACTGGACCAATACGCCGATCGTCACCGGCGACGGTTTCGGCTTCAGCTGATTCATCGTCACATACAGTCGTATACTCGCAACGCGCAT
>DAOLKH010000139.1:0-5434 GCA_035331685.1 Pseudomonadales bacterium | reverse complement strand
CCTGGTTGTCGACATCGTTGCCATCCGTATCCGCGACCGTGACGGCGATGGTGTTGGCGCTGCCGGTCTTCGCGGACGACAGCACCAGCCGCGTGACGGTGCCCGCGGAAGGGTCGAGCGGGTTATTTGCCACCACCATCAGTGTCGCGCTGACGCCGGAGTCGCCTGCCTTCTCGTTGATCAGCGTCTTCAGTTCGGCGAGCGTGGTGCTGGCAGTGGTCGTGACATCGAATGTGTTTGCGCCGAGCGCGATCGTCAGCTTGCCCTCGCCGACGGTTGCACTCGCATCGGCAAAATCCGCGGCGCTGACCAGCCGGTGCGCACGCGCCGTGCCCAGCACCTGGACCGAATGAGCACCAGGTGCGGCGCTGGCGGCGGCACTGGCGCTGAAATAGCTGCTGTTGCCGGTGTTTGCCGTGCGTTGCTGCAGCGATTCCGCTTCGGTCAGTCCGCGTACTCCGGTGCGAAACTGGTCGAGTGCGCTCTTCAGTGAACCGAATGCGGAAATGTTCGCCTGGATCGTGGCCTCGCGACGTGCGAGCGTATTGATGCGTGGAGTGCCCTCGGCTTTGACCAGCTTCTGTACCAGCGATTCGAGTTCGAGTCCCGAACCGGCTCCCAGTGATCCGATACTAGCCATTTCTGCAGCTTCTCCCGTGTTTCGCTATCGGCTGCGCGTGCACCAGCCTGGCCAAGAGCGGCATTACACTTCAGGCCTGTTCGTTCAGCAACAGGCCGGCGGCCGTACGCTGCTCCCCCTGCTCGGCGATCTCACGCATCACGTTGGCGACGCGGATCATCTCGTCGGCGGGGATCTGGCGCACGAGTTCCTCGGTGTCGGCGTCGTAGACCGAAACGACTGTCCGTCCGAGTTCCTCGCGGATCTCGAACGACAGCGAACGGCGCGCCGGATCGATGTAGTCTCCGGTCCGTTCCAGCAGCTCGCGCAGATCGGTTGCGGAAACCTGAGTCGTACCGTTTGCAGGGATCGCGCCGCGTTGTGTGCCTGCGCCGACTTCCTTCGATGGAGCGGTGCCGGCAGCAGCGGTACCCGCTGTCATGCTGCCAGAGCGATTGCGAGTGGCCGCAGCCGGCGATGCGCCCGGCGACGGTTGCTGTGGTCCGCTGGTGAAACGTACGGGGTCCATCCGACCGGTTCTCCCTGGTTGTCAGATGTTGGTTGGTTGCCTGCAGGGTGGTGCCAGGCGCCACCCTGCAGGCAACCGTTTCACTTTACTTCAGCAGTGCCAGAGTCTGCTGCGGCAGCGAGTTCGCCTGCGCCAGTACCGAGATGCCGGCCTGCTGCAGGATCGAGGCGCGCGTCAGGTTCGCGGTTTCGGCCGCGAAGTCTGCGTCCATGATCCGGCTGCGTGCTGCAGTCACGTTCTCGGCCACGTTCGAGAGGTTCGAGATCGTGCTCAGCAGGCGGTTCTGCACCGCGCCGAGCTGGCCGCGTTCGGCGTCGATGTACTGTAACGCCGCGTCGGCAACCGCAAGTGCGTTCTGCGCGCCGGCCTGGGTGCCGATATCGATGCTGGCGACGCTGCTGAGCGTACTCGAGTTCGCCGTGGTTGCGGTGAAGATGCCGGTGGCCACGCTGGCTGTCACGGAGAATGCCTTGTGGCTGTTGAAACTCAGCGTCGCACCCACCGTGCTCGAGTCGGTGGCCGCACCACCCGTCAGGGTTACGGCAGAACCGGAAGCACCCGTCAGGTTCACGGTCTTCGTTGCGTTCGAGTTGTTGTAATCCTGGACGAAGATATTGCGACCTTCCTCATTCACCAGCGAGATGCTCGAGCCGGTCGATGTCGCGCGTACCCCGCTGGCTGCCGACGAGGCGTTGATCGCGTCGGCAACGTCCTTCAGGTTCGAAGCGTCGGCGATCTGCACGCTGATGTTGGCGGTGTAATTGGTGCCCGTCGCGGTGTTACCCGAACGCGTGCCGATCGTGAACGTCGCGGTGCCGGCGGTGAAAGCCGACATCGTGGCCGTGGTGCGCGCGGTGACGCTGACGCCGGTATTGGCAGTGAGCGCGTTCACGCCGGCCGCAATCGAGTCACCCGTTGCTCCGGCAGCGATCGATGCCGTGGCGCTGCCGAGGCTGCCCGACAGGGTCAGCGACTGGGCCGCGACGGTGTTGGCCGGTGCGGTTGCACCGGCAGCGACTGCAGCGTTCAGAGTGCCGTTAGCGGCGACGGTGTTGGCTCCGATATTGGTTGCACGGGCGTTCGACAGGCTGATCGCGATCGTCTCGTTGGCGTTGGGGCCCACCTGGAAGGTTTCGGTACCGAAGGAGCCGTCGAGCAGCTTGCGACCACCAAAGGTGCTGCTTTCCGC
Source organism: Pseudomonadales bacterium (assembly GCA_035331685.1). Taxonomy (GTDB): domain Bacteria; phylum Pseudomonadota; class Gammaproteobacteria; order Pseudomonadales; family UBA5518; genus UBA5518. The sequence goes on along the minus strand of DAOLKH010000139.1, from coordinate 3,097 downwards.
GATGCGGTTGAGTTCCTGCTGCAGTTGCGAGACCTCGGCCTGCAGTGCAGCGCGTTCCGTGCCCGACTGGCTGCCGTTGGCCGACTGCACCGCCAGTTCACGGATACGCTGCAACAGTTCACCCGATTCCTGCAGCGCACCTTCGGCCGTCTGCGACAGTGAAATTCCGTCGTTGGCGTTGCGCACCGCTTGGTTCAGGCCGCGGATTTGTGCCGTGAAACGGTTGCTGATCGCCAGTCCTGCGGCGTCGTCCTTGGCGCTGTTGATGCGAAGGCCTGAGGACAGGCGCGCCAGCGAGGTCGAAAGTGACTTGCCGCTGGCGTCCAGATTGCGTTGTACGTTCAGGGACGAGATGTTGCTGTTGATGATCTGCGGCATTGTGCGGTTCCTCTGGTTGCCCCCGTTGCTGTATTGCGGGGGCGAACATGGTTTGAGTGTCCGGTTCCATTGGTTGCCGTTTCTGCGGCGCCCGATTCCGCTATCGGCGCATGCTGCCGGAACTTTAGAAAAATTTCCGGGTGCAGTCTGCCCCCGGAACGGGACGGGGCGCACGGAAGGGCGCTAAAGTGCCGGCCACGCAGGTTCGCGCTCCGTTGCGCACGCCGTGCCAACCGTTCAGGGAGTGCAGTCCGATGAGCCAGCAGGATGTCTACAACCGCAGTGCACTGGCGCAGTACCGTCAGATCAACGCCCAGACCGGCGTGGTCGATGCCGACCCGCACCGCTTGATCCAGTTGTTGCTCGACGGCGCGATCGATCGTATTGCGCAGGCTCGCGGAGCACTGGCGAGTGGCGACAGGGCTGCCACCGGAGAGGCGTTGGGCAAGGCGCTCGGGATCATCGGCGGTCTGCAGGGTTGCCTGGACCGTGACCGGGGTGGTGAAGTCGCCGCGAACCTGGATCGACTCTACGACTACATGACCCGCCGTCTGGCGGACGTGCATCGTGGCGAGGGAGCAGCGCCACTCGACGAGGTGAGCGGCCTGCTGATCACGATTCGCAGCGGCTGGGAGGGGATTCGTTCCCAACTCCCTGTTGAATCGCCATCTTCTTGACAGAAAACCGCCGTTCGGAGCGCGGAATTCCGTCGCGGATCCGGTTGCGGCATCTATAATTGCCTGCGGGTGGCACCGTCCGGTGCCTGCAGTGCGATCAGTGGATGATGTCGAAACCAGTCCGGATCCTGATCCTCGATCACGATGAACAAAGGCGGGCCGCAACCGCCGCGATCCTCGATTTCCTCGGTGAACAGCAGTGTGCCTCGGCGACGCTGCCAGCACAGTTCCAGTTCTTGCCCGAGGTGGTGTTGCTGGCCGCGGATGGACCGAGTGCTGCCCTCGGCGTAACGCTGGACGCGCTGGCTGCGCTGCAGCCGCAGCCAGCGGTGTTGCTGATCGCTGCGGGCGGCGTTGTGCTTCCCGAGAATCAGCCGCGAACCCCCATATGCGGGACGCTCGGCTGGCCATTCACGCACGGCGAATACCTCGAGGTTCTGCACCATGCCCGCGTGCAACACCAGGCCGGGGCAGTGGGCAACGCTGCCGGAGCACAACTGTTTCGCGAGCTGGTCGGCCTGAACGACGGCCTGCGTGCGGTACGGCACATGATGGGCCGGGTGGCGGCCACCGACGCGACGGTGCTCGTGCTCGGCGAGTCCGGCACCGGCAAGGAAGTGGTCGCGCGCAGCCTGCATGCGGGCAGCCATCGCCGTGCGGCTCCCTTCGTTCCGGTCAACTGCGGAGCGATTCCGGCCGATCTGCTGGAAAGCGAACTGTTCGGTCACGAAAAAGGGGCGTTTACCGGTGCGATCACCGGCCGTGCCGGGCGTTTCGAGCTGGCGCGCGGCGGAACGCTGTTCCTCGACGAGATCGGCGACATGCCGCTCGCGATGCAGGTAAAGCTGTTGCGCGTGCTGCAGGAGCGCAGCTTCGAGCGTGTCGGTGGCTCGCAGTCGATCGATGCCGATGTGCGTATCGTCTGCGCGACGCACAAGAACCTCGAGGGCATGATCGCGGACGGCACTTTCCGTGAGGATCTCTATTACCGCATCAACGTGTTCCCGATCGAAATGCCGGCGCTGCGCGAACGCACCGACGATCTGCCGCTGCTGATTGCCGAGATCAACCGTCGTCTGGAGCGCGAGCAGCGGGAAGGCGTGCGCTTCAGTCCGTCGGCGCTGGCGTCACTGGAGCGTCATGCCTGGGCGGGGAATGTGCGTGAGCTGGCGAACCTGGTCGAGCGCATGGCGATCATGCACCCGGGGGCGGTGATCGGTGTGCGCGACCTGCCGCAGAAGTTCCGCCATCTCGACGAACAGGAAGAACAGCTTCTGGAGCAGCAGGCCGAACTGGCAGCCGCCTCGGTGCCGCCCTCGCCAGCGCCGGTTGTGCGTACGGAAACACTCGGGCTGCTGCCGATCAACGGTCTGGACCTCAAGGAATTCATCCAGGACCTTGAGAGGGGACTCATCGTGCAGGCGCTGGATGACTGCGGTGGGGTGGTGGCGCGGGCGGCGGAGCGCCTGCGCCTGCGTCGTACCACGCTGGTCGAGAAGATGCGCAAGTACGATTTGTCAGGGCGTACCGACCCCGACGCCTAGTGCGCTTTCGTGCGGAGAATCTCGCAGGACATGGTGAGGCGCGTGCCGACGCCTTTTGCATCTGGGCCCGTGCGCCGCAGGAATGCGGCACTCGAGCCTGCAGGGATGCATTCACGGCGTCCCGCCGATGTGAAGGCACCGTCACGCGCAGACAGAATCAACGCGTGAATCCGATCCGGCACGTGAATTGCTAGGCCCCCTGGGAGCGTCAAGTTTCCGCGGGGTGAAGCGATGCCCGGATTCCGTTGCTGCGTGCGCATGACCTGGACTGCTGCCGGTGCCAGGCGATGAGCGCTGCCAGTGCGCAGGCGCGCGCGCTCGCGCCGACCGGTGAACCGAGAGGCAGTGCCGATATCCAGGCTGCGTTTGCGCTGTTCAGCCAGGTTTCGTCGGAGCTCAGCGATTCGTACCGGCTGCTCGAGCGGCGGGTGGAACAGCTGTCGTCGGAACTCGAGCAGGTGGACCGGGCGCGGTTGCGCGAGCTCGAAGAGAAGGAAC
>DAOLKH010000138.1:0-5500 GCA_035331685.1 Pseudomonadales bacterium | reverse complement strand
GTCGACCAGCGCCGCGAGATGTTTTTCGGCAGCCGCCGGACGCTGAAGTCGGTGCAGGCCGTACACGCGGCGGCACTGCTTGCGTGGGCGACACTCGCCGCCGGCGATCGCATCGGTGGCCTCGTCATCGGCGAACACGGGCAACACGAGGTCCGCCCGCGTCGCGATCATCGTGCCGTGCTCGAACTGCTGCGGAGCTGCCACGAGTTCAACCACCGCCTGGGCATTCCCTCCGCGGCGCAAGCTGCCGCACCGCTTGCACCCGCCCTCGCGACGCTGCGCCGTATCGTGCGTCCCGGCAGTCTGGTGATCGCCATCAGCGATTTCTCCGGCTGGGACGCAGCCAGCTCCAGAGAGCTGCACCTGCTTGCACGCCATGCCGAGAGCTGCGCGATCCACGTATACGACGTGCTCGAGCACGAACTGCCACCCGTTGGTACCGCGCCTGCCAGCGACGGGCTCCGGCGCGTTGTGATCGATACGGACGACGAACGGACCCGGCAGGACCACACGGCACGGTTCGAGCGCAGCACGGGCGAAGCTGCGCGGGCGTTTGCACGGCTCGGTGCAGCATTCATCGCACTGCCCACCGACCAGGCTGCCGCGGCCACCCTCGCGAACGCACTTCGTGGCACGGCACGATGAACGCCCCTGACCCCCTCGCTGGCCTGCAACCGATCCATTTCCCTGCTCCGATCGGCTGGTGGCCACCCGCCTTTGGCTGGTGGTTCCTTGCTGCGCTGGGCACGGTCGCACTGGTACTGGCGTGCGTGCTGGCCGTGCGCCACCGGCGACGCAACCGCTACCGGCGCGCTGCGCTCGGCGAACTCGAGGTGCTGTTCGCAAGCCTGCACGCACACGCAGATCCTGCAGCGTTTGCTGCTGCCGGCAACGCCCTGTTGCGCCGGGCAGCACTGTGCCGCTACCCGCCGGCAGAGATCGCGGCACTGACCGGAACGGACTGGCTCGCGTTCCTCGATCGCAGCGGGCGTACCGATGCGTTCATCCACGGGCCCGGGCGTGCACTTGCCGACGCACCCTATGATCCGGCATGCCGATACGATGCCTCCGCACTGTACGGCGTGTGCCGCAACTGGCTGAGGCGACACCGGTGATCGAGTTTGCGCAGCCATGGGCTGCAGTGCTGCTGCCATTGCCACTCGTGTTGCGCCTGCTGTGGCGGCATGCCCCGTCGTACGACGCAGCACTCTACTTCCCGCGTGCGGTGAGCAGTGCCCTCACCCGGGATGGCTCACCGCAACACAGGCGGGTGTCGCGCATGCGTCTCGTGCTGATGTCGCTCGCGTGGCTCTCGCTGGTGGCGGCTGCGAGCGCGCCTCGCCAGGTCGGTGATGCCGTCGCCACTCCGGCCAGTGGTCGCGACCTGATGCTCGCGATCGATATTTCCGAGAGCATGCTGACCGAAGATCTCGAACTCGACGGGCGCACCGCCGACCGTCTTGCCGTGGTGCGGCAGGTTTCGCGCGATTTCATCAGCAGACGTACTGCCGATCGCATCGGACTGATCCTGTTCGCGAGCGCCGCCTATCTGCACGTCCCGCTCACCTTCGACCACGCCACGCTGCAGCAGCTGCTCGACGAGGCGCGCATCGGATTCGCCGGACGCCAGACTGCGATCGGGGATGCACTGGGGCTCGCGGTGAAGCACCTGCGCGACCGCCCGGAACACGCGCGCGTGCTGATACTGATCACCGACGGCGCGAACACGGCCGGCGAGCTGCCGCCACTGCAGGCAGCCGAACTCGCGGCGCGGGCTGGCCTGCGCGTCTACACGATCGGAGTCGGCGCGGACTCGATGACCCTGCCGGGACTGCTGGGCGGCATGTTCGGGGCGAGGCGGCTGAATCCATCTGCAGACCTCGACGAGAACACCTTGCGCCGGATCGCGGAACTTAGCGGCGGGCAGTATTTCCGCGCACGCGATGGCGACGAACTGCAACGGATCTACACCGAACTCGATCGCCTCGAGCCGGTGGAACAGAACGCGCTCTACTACCGTCCACGGGTCTCGCTGGCGCACTGGCCGCTGGCGCTTGCGCTGACGGTGACGCTGCTGCTCGCTGCCGGCCTGCTGCTGCCCAGGCGCAGCACATCGCTGCGTGGAGCCTGACCCGGTGCATGCCATGCTGACTGACTTCCACTTCCTGCGCCCGTGGTGGCTGCTCGCACTGTTGCCGTGCGCGCTGCTTGCACTGTGGCTCGCACGCCGGCACCGCCGCCCGCCGGTGTGGGGCGAGCTGATCGACCCGGCGCTGCTGCCACACCTGTTGCTGCCGAGCGACGCAAAACGGTCGAAGGCGCTGCCGATGCTGTTGTTCGGCGGCTGGGCGCTCGGCGTACTGGCGCTTGCCGGACCAGCCTGGGAGCGACTGCCGGAACCGGTGGAGCGCAGCAACGATGCGCTGATCATCGCACTCGAACTCGATACCAGCATGCGCGCCACCGACCTTGCCCCATCGCGGCTGCAGCGAGCACGCCACAAGATCGCCGATATCCTCACCGCACGCCACGACGGCCTGACCGCACTGATCGTCTACGCGCGCGACGCACACGTGGTCACCCCGCTGTCCGACGACACCAACACGCTGACTGCAATGCTTGCGGCGCTCGACCCCGCGATCATGCCGGAATCCGGCAACAATCCGCACACTGCCGCGGAGCTCGCCGCGCGATTGCTGCACGGTGCGGGGCTGAACGAAGGTCGCGTGCTGTTTGTCGCCGACGCATTCCCACGCTCTGCACAGGCGACGGTCGCGCATACCCTCGCCGGTGCCGGGCTCGGCTTCTCGCTGCTTGCGGTCGGCACCGCGCAAGGCGCACCGGTTCCACTGCCCGACGGCGGGTTCCTGCGCGATTCCGACGGTGGCATCCGCGTTCCCGGAGTCGATCTCGCCACGATGCGCGATGCCGCGACAACGGCGCGCGGGCGTTTTGCGCAGCTTGGTGTGGACGACAGCGATATCCGCTACCTGCTGCCTGCGGAAGCGTCGGCACAGGCGCGCACATCCGCGGACACGAACCGCCGCTTCGATCACTGGCAGGACCGGGCACCATGGCTGGCCCTCGCGCTGCTGCCACTGGCAGCGCTGGCATTCCGGCGGGGCTGGCTGCTCGCGTTCGCGCTGGTGGCACTGCTGCCCGCACCACACGCAGACGCGCTCGAATGGCGCGATCTGTGGCTGCGCAAGGACCAGCAGGGAGCGCAGGCACTCGCTGCCGGTGAAGCCGAGCGCGCCGCAGGGCTGTTCCGCTCCCCGGCATGGCGCGGTGCAGCGCAATACCAGTCGGGAGACTACACCGGTGCAGCCCGGAGCTGGTCCGAACTGGACGATGCCACGGCACACTACAACCGTGGCAACGCACTTGCGCGTGCCGGTCAGCTCGACGCAGCGATCGCAGCCTACGACGCCGCCCTCGCACGTGACCCGCAGCTTGCCGACGCAGCCACGAACCGTCGTCTGGTCGAGGAACTCACACGCCAGCGCAACGCCAACCCGCAGACCGGCGGCAACGATCGCAACGGTTCGCAGACGGATTCACAGGATCAGGCAGCCGGAACCCCGCAAGCAGACAGCGCGCAGGCGCAGTCCGCACCCAGGTCGGGATCGAGCGGCGGTAGCGATTCTGCAGGACAATCCGGAGCCGATGCCAAAACCGATTCCGCAACGGAAGACGGGGCCGATACCAACGGAGGTTCGGCAGTCGGGTCGAGTGCCGATGCTGGCGCAGACGCCTCAGCCGCGCAGCAACGGCAGAGACAGGATGCTGCGGGTGCGGGCGATGAGTCCGAGCAGACTCGAAACGTGCAACCGCACACCCCTGCGCCGGCAGAAGGCAGTGCAGCGCCGGCGCAAGCCGCAGAAGGCGCGGACTCCGCCGGCGACGCCGCCTCGAGTGCAGCGGGTCAATCCACAGACAGCGAGGACGACCAGGCGATGGAGCACTGGTTGCGGCGCATCCCGGACGACCCGGGCGAGTTGCTGCGGCGCAAGTTCGAGTACGAGAACCGGTTACGCAACGACGAATCCGGCAGGAGCAGGTGGTGATGAAATCGCTGACGCCATGGCGCTTGATCCTGCTGTTGTTCGCGCTCGGTGCCGCAAGCGCGTATGCCGGTGTCACGGCCCGCGTCGACCGCGAGCATCTGTCCCTGTCCGAAAGCCTGCAGCTCACGATTCGCGTCAGCGGGAGCCTGGACGCCGACGCTCCGGATCTCGCGGCGCTGGAACAGGATTTCGAAGTGCTGGAAAGAAGTCGCAGCTCGAGTTTTTCGATCGGCGGTGGACAGCGTGAAACTGCCACCGAATGGCAGATCACGCTGGCACCACGGCGCAGCGGTCAATTGCAGATCCCCTCACTCGCGATCGACGGCGAGAAAACGGACCCGATCACCGTCACGGTCGACGCCGACCCCGCAGCTGCCGCCGGAAGTGGCGACGTGAGACTCGAAGTCGAGGCCGACGCCGACGAGCTGCACGTGCAACAGCAACTGCTGGTCTCCGTTCGCGTGCTGCATGCCGTGAACCTCGAGCGCGGTGCGACGCTGGAACCACTCGTGATCGATGGTGCCATCGTCAGCGAACTCGGCGAGAACACCCATACCAGGACCATCGGTGGGCGGCGCTTCGCGGTATTCGAGCGCCGCTACGCCGTGTTTCCCCAGCGCAGTGGCGAGCTGCTGATACCATCGATCGACTTTCGTGCCGCAGTCGGCCGCGCCGGCGGTGGCTGGTTCGACCAGTTCGGCGCACGCGCCATCCGCCTGCGCTCGCAGGAGAAGCAGCTGCGCGTGCTGCCCCCGGTGGATCAGGCTACGCCATGGTTGCCGGCGCGCGTGCTGACGCTGGTCGAGACCTGGGACAAGGACCCGCAGCAGTTGCGGGCCGGCGATTCGGCAACACGCACGGTCACGCTGAACGCCCACGGATTGACGGCGGCACAACTTCCCTCGCTGCAGCCGACAGCGATACCGGGGCTGCGTTTCTACCCCGACCAGCCACGGCTCGAAGACACCCCGGGTGAAGATGGCATCACCGGCACCCGCACCGAGAGTGCCGCCGTGATCCCCGAGCACGCCGGCACCTTCGTGCTGCCTCCGGTCGAGTTGCGCTGGTGGGACACCGTCAATCGGCGCTTCGAAACCGCGCTGATTCCGGAACGCACGATCGAGATCCAGGCTGCGGCAGCCGGCGCAAACACATCGACAGCGCAAGCGGCGCCGTCAAGGCAGTCAGCCGAAACAGATCCGGCAGCCAACCCCACCGATGCATCCGGTCTTCCCGGCTCCGGCGAGTCCGCCGCTGCAAACCCGTCGCTGCCGTGGATGTTCGCGACGCTGCTGTTTGCACTCAGCACCCTGTTCACGGGCTGGCAATGGCGGCGAGCCGTGCGCAGTCCGCGCCCGAGCCTCCCCGCGCCGCCGACCCGGAACGTCCAACCGGACGAGGACTCCGCGTTCGCCACCCTGCAGGCCGCGTGC
>DAOLKH010000137.1:0-5535 GCA_035331685.1 Pseudomonadales bacterium | reverse complement strand
GTGCATGTCGGTCGGAATGCCACGACCGTTGTCTATCACGCTGACAGATTCATCCGGGTGCAGGATGACCTGGATCTGATTGCAATGGCCGGCAAGTGCCTCATCGATCGAGTTGTCGACGAGCTCGAACACCATATGGTGCAGACCCGTGCCGTCATCGGTGTCGCCGATATACATTCCGGGACGCTTGCGTACGGCATCGAGCCCCTTCAGTACCTTGATGGCATCCGCGTCATATCCGGAATCGACCATGCTGTCCGTGTTGTCCGTGTTGTCCGTGTTGTCCGTGTTGTCCACCATCATCTTCCTCGGTTGGGCGTGTGAAACACGCCATGTTCCACGTGGAACAATTGAATTTGCTCGGGAGCGACCTTGGTCCAGCAGTCGCGCAGCTCTTCGGCATCCACACAACTCAGCAGGAGCTGACACTGTAGCTCGGCCAACAGCCCGCACAGTTGCTTTCGGTGCTCCCGGTCCAGCTCGGCTGGCAAATCATCGACCAGAAACACGCAGTCTCGCCCGGACCTCTGCATGAACAGGCGTCCCTGCGCCAGCTTCATCGCAGCAACCACCAGCTTCTGCTGGCCGCGCGACAGCACTTCGGCTGCGCTCAATCCACGCATGCGCACCCGCACATCGGCCCGATGCGGCCCATTCAGCGTGAATCCGCGCGCATGATCCCGCTCGTTGTGCTCGTTCAGCACGTCGATCAGTTCCCGGCCCGCGTCCCAACCGCGAAAATAGGCAAGCTCGAGTGTATCGATCTGCAACAGCTCCTTCAGTGTCTGCTGGAAGACCGGGTAGAAGTCATCGAAGTAGCGCCGTCTCAGCCCATCGAGGCAACTCGCTCCCGCCGCCAGTCGGGCATCCCACGCGGCGAGTTCAGCGGTCGGGATTCTAGCATGCCGCAGCAACGCGTTCCGCTGCCGCAGACAGCGGTGCACATCGATCCAGACACGGTGGAACTCATGTTCCACGTGGAACACACCCCAGTCGAGAAATTGTCGCCGGATCTTCGGGCCGCCTTCTATAAGGTCAAATGTCGACGAATTGATCAGTTGCAACGGCAACCGCTGGGCCAACTCAGCCGAACTGCGAATGGACTGCCCCTGAACCCGTCCGCTGAATGTGCCATCGCGGTCACGCGCCACTCCCATCGCCACCGGCACTGGCTCATCTGCATCGGGAAGCACCGTCGCGAACACCGTACACCGGCGAGCATCGTGCCGAATCACCGGATCCAGCCGCGCGGAGCGAAACGAACGCCCCGAACCCAGCAGATACACCGCCTCGAGCACGCTGGTCTTGCCGGAGCCGTTCGGACCGCACAGCAGGTTGATCCTGCGCAAATCGAGCTCCGCATGCACGATATTCCGGAACTCGCTGACGCGTAGCTGCTGAATCGACATCCGGTGGCGGCAAATCAGAGCCGCATCGGCATCACGACGTACAAGGTTTCACCACCGGCAGCCGGATCCTCGATCAGAATACTGCGGCTGCCATCCGACAACTGGAACTGCACTTCCTCGCTGCCCAAGGCACCCAGCACATCGAGCAGATAGCTCACGTTGAAGCCGATTTCCACGCGCGGACCGCTGTAGCTGACGCCAACCTGCTCCTCGGCTTCCTCCTGCTCGGGATTGTTCGCCAAAATCTGCAGATTGCCGTCATCGAACACGAGCCGCACGCCGCGATACTTCTCGTTCGAAAGAATCGCCGTACGCGTCAGCGCATCCTTCAACTCCACCCGCGAACCGATCATGCGCTTGTCGGCCTCGCGCGGCAGCACCCGCTCGTAGTCCGGGAACTTCCCATCGACCAGCTTCGACGTGAACGTGAACTCCGGCGTGGTTGCATGGAAGTGATTCGTCCCCAGCACCACCCGCACGTCCTCCGCGGGATCCTGCAGCAGGCGCAGCAACTCGAGCACGCCCTTGCGTGGCAGAATCACCTGCATATTGGAACTTACGCTTTCGAACTGGGCATCAAGGGTCGCCATCGCCAGTCGATGCCCATCGGTAGCGACGGTTCGCAGCCGCGTCGGCGTCACTTCGAACAGCATGCCGTTCAGGTAGTAACGCACGTCCTGCTGCGCCATCGCAAACGCGATCCGGTCGATCAACTGCCTGAGCCGCAACTGGTTCAGCGTAAACTGCACCGCACCCGACGCCTGCTCGGTGTTCGGGAAATCACTTGCCAGCAAGGTCGACAACGTGAACCTGCTACGGCCGCTACGCAGCAACAGCCGCTGCTCGTCGAGCGTGAATTCCAGGCGCCCTGCTTCCGGCAGCGATTTGCAGATATCCGCCAGCTTGCGCGCCGGAACCGTGATCTCGCCACTCTCGCCCGGCTCGGGCAGGGTGATACGTGCCATGAACTCGACTTCGGTATCCGTGCCCGTAAGCGTCAACCGGTCACCGTCGAGCGCAATCAGCACGTTCGACAGGATCGGCAGGGTCTGGCGTCGTTCCACGATACCGGCGACCAGGCTCAATGGCTTCAGCAGCGCCTCCCGGGAAATCACAAATTTCATGCATCGGTCTCCATTGTGGTGATCGGGCTGCCGTGCGTGGTGCTGCCCGCCGAATACTTCAGGTCGACAACAGTCGGTAAAGATTCTTGTGATCTTCGCGGATATCCGTATCGGAATCCCGCAGCTCCCTGATCTTCCTGCAGGCGTGCAGCACTGTCGTATGGTCCCTGCCGCCAAAGGCCTCGCCAATTTCGGGCAGACTGTGGTTGGTCAGTTCCTTGGCCAGCGCCATCGCCAGTTGCCGTGGCCGAGCCACCGAACGACTGCGTCGCTTGGACAGCAGATCGGACAACTTGATCTTGTAATACTCGGCCACGGTGCGCTGGATGTTGTCGAGGCTGACCTGTCGGTCCTGCAGCGCGAGCAGATCCTTCAGCGATTCCTTGACCAGTTCGATATCGATGCGCCGGTTCATGAACTGTGCGCTCGCGATCACGCGCTTCAGCGCCCCCTCGAGTTCCCGCACGTTCGACTTGATCCGTTGCGCCACGAAAAACGCAGCATCCGCCGGCAGTTCGACGCCAGCCTGTTCGGCCTTCTTCATCAATATGGCCACGCGCGTTTCCAGCTCCGGTGGCTCCACGGCAACCGTAAGCCCCCAGCCGAAACGCGACTTCAGCCGTTCCTCCAGCCCGTTGATCTCCTTCGGATAGCGATCGCAGGTCAGGATCATCTGCTGCCCGCCTTCGAGCAGCGCGTTGAAGGTATGAAAGAACTCCTCCTGCGAACGCTCCTTGTTCGCGAAGAACTGGATATCGTCGATCAGCAGCGCGTCGACCGACCGATAGTAGCGCTTGAAATCGTTGATCGCGTTGAGCTGCAACGCCTTGACCATATCGGCCACGAAACGCTCCGAATGCAGGTAGACGATCCGTGCGCTCGGATTGCGTTCCAGCAGCGCATTGCCGACCGCGTGCATCAGATGCGTCTTGCCCAGGCCCACGCCACCATAGATGAACAGCGGGTTATAGGCTCCTCCCGGGTTCAGCGCCACCTGCTGCGCCGCCGCCCGCGCAAGCTGGTTGCTCTTGCCTTCGACGAAACTCTGGAACGTATAGTTGTCGATCAGGAAACTGTTGTGTCCGGGCGTGATCTCGGCATCCGACTTGCGGCTTATCGCCACCGGTGGTGGCGGGGGCTGCGCAGTTCCTGCCACGGCGCTTGCCGGTAACGCGCGTGCCAGCGGCGGTGGCGCTGCACGCTGCGTCGCCGGCAACGGCACCCGTTGCAACGCATCGGTCGTACTCTGGGTATCGAGCTGCACCGACGCGATCCGCCCACCAGAGACCTCGATCACAAGCTGCCGAATACGGTCGAAGTATTTCTCGTAAACCCAATCCTTCACGTAGCGGTTCGGTGCGATCAGATGCAGCCCGACTGCGGTTTCCTGTGCCCGCAACGGCCGGATCCACGTATTGAACTGCTGCGGCGACATCTCATCGCGTAGAAAACTGCTGCAGCGCTGCCAGGTCACATCCATATTCTTCTGATCATCTCTCTCGCGCTCAGAGCCCACGAAGCCTCGTCCGTGACCCTGAATAACTCGGCGCGCGCAGTGTATCGTTTTCCACAGAACTTATACACACGCCCACGGGGAAATTTTTGTTTTGAATTTTTCCTGTTTTGAATCAGATCATTACAAGAACAGAAAACCATGCGCAAACGAGAATGAAGCTGGCTTCCAAATAGAGAAAATGTGTATATCTTGTTGATATCTTCTGGATCTTCTGTCTGTTTCCTGTTCTCCAGCGTATGCGAGGCAAACCGCTCTCCACCGCGCATACCGATCACTGCACTACCTTTGCACCCCTTGTTCATCGTGCAGCCCGTTGATATGCCGCCATATCTCCGACTTGTACACAGACCGGCCAGCAACCACGGCGTGTCGCCTCCGATATCAGATATCAGGTCAGCGCCACATCAATCCTTCAGCCGATCCATTTCATCCACGCAAAATTCCCGCCGGAGAGCACCGCTTCCATTTGCTCCCATCGCCGGATTTCACTAGAATCCCGCGTCTTTTTCGACGATCCGCTCCCGGAGCGAGGCGAACGCACCATGAAGAGAACTTTTCAGCCCAGCAATCTGAAGCGCAAGCGCACCCACGGCTTCCGTGCCCGCATGGCAACCCGCAATGGCCGGCTGGTACTCAGCCGCCGTCGCGCCAAGGGCCGCAAGCGGCTTTCGGCCTGAGCGAACGGCTCACGCGATGCATGGCGGGCGCTCGCTTCCACAAGCAGCTGCGTCTGCTCGACAGCGCACAGTTCAAGGCCGTTTTCGACGGTGCCGAAGCGCGCGTTTCGTTGCGCGAACTGCTGGTCCTCGCGCGCCCGAATGCGCTCGATCACCCACGCATCGGTATCGTCGTCGGCAAGAAGAACTGTCGGCTGGCTTCTTCGCGCAACCGGATAAAACGGCTGGTCCGCGAATCCTACCGGCATCACCAGGAAATGCTGGCGGGTCTCGACATCATCGTTCTGGCGCGGCGCGGCATCGCTGAGCTCGACAACGCCACCATCAGCAGGAGTCTGGCGAAGTCATGGACCCGGCTCGGCAAGGCAGCACAGCAAACCCCGTCTCGATCGTGCGACGCGCCTGCGTCGCCGTGATGATCGGCGTCATCGACGCCTACCGCTATCTGCTCAGCCCGTGGATCGGCCAGCACTGCCGCTTCGACCCGACCTGTTCCCGCTACGCGCGTGACGCCATCCTGAGCCACGGCCCCCTCGTCGGCGCCTGGCTTGCGCTGCGTCGCCTCTCGCGCTGCCACCCCTGGCACCACGGCGGCTACGATCCCGTGCCCGAACCACACCCGGACCGCGCGCACTCCGTCAACACCAGACCGGAACCCCGTACCTAGATGGACATTCAACGCAACCTGATCATCGTCGCGCTCATCCTGGTCTCGGGATTCACCCTGATCGAATGGATGCAGTACCGCGCGGACCACACCCCTGCGGGCACGGTGGTCACCACCGCTGGTACAGCTCCTGCATCGCCCG
>DAOLKH010000136.1:0-5544 GCA_035331685.1 Pseudomonadales bacterium | reverse complement strand
GTTGTAGGCCCGCCTGAGATCGCGCGCGATGTCGGTCATCACATGCTGGAAGGCGCGCGACATGTGGTTCAGCGAGCGGTCGGTGTAGACGACCGAGTATTCGAGCAATCCATCGGGGTCGATATCAGGCAGCAGTCCGGGCATGGCGATTCTCGTGTTCAGTCTGCATTCGGTGTGCGTGGCGCGTGCGACGACGGCGGATCACGCGGGGCGAGCCATTGTAGCGCGACTGGGGTCAGGCGGTGGGAGCGCCGGCAGGGAGAGCTTGCCAAGCGTCACCCGGCGTGATTCTTTACCGGGCCGATGTTTCATCGGGAGGAAGGTGGATGGAACTCGCGATGCTGCTGTCGGCCCTGCTCGGACTGGGGTTTGCGTGCCAATGGCTTGCGTGGCGCATGAATCTGCCGAGCATCCTGTTCCTGCTGCTCGCCGGCCTCGCGCTGGGTCCGCTCACCGGCGTCTTCGATCCGCAGGCGGTGTTCGGGCAGGCACTGTTTCCGATCATCCAGCTTGGAGTTGCACTGATCCTGTTCGAGGGTTCCCTGACGCTGCGCTTTCGCGAAATCCGCCATCTGGCGCACGCGATCCTGCTGATCGTCACGCTCGGTGCGCTGCTGACGTTGCTCGGGCTGGCGTGGGCGGCGCATCTGTTCGCGAAGCTCGACTGGGGGCTTGCGCTGCTGTTCGGCGCGCTGTGTTGCGTCACCGGGCCGACCGTGATCGGGCCGCTGCTGCGCTCGGTCCGCCCCACCGCCGGAATCGCGCAACTGCTGCGCTGGGAAGGGATCGTGATCGACCCGATCGGCGCGCTGCTGGCGGTGATCGCATTCGATGCCCTGGTGGTGCAGGGCCAGGAACACGGCGCGCTGCTGTTCGCAGGCACCGCGTTGTCCGGCCTTGCGGTTGGCTTTGCAGCGGGCTTTGGAGTCGCGTTCCTGCTGCGGCGCCAGTGGGCGCCGGATTATCTGGAGAACTTCATGGTGCTGGTAGTGGTGCTCGCCACTTCCTCACTGGCCAATGCACTGGCGTCCGAATCCGGCCTGCTCGCGGTGACCGTGATGGGCATCGTGCTGGCGAATTCGCGTGCGCTCGACGTGGAGCAGATCCTGCACTTCAAGGAAAATCTCTCGACGGTGATCATTTCCCTGCTGTTCCTGCTGCTGGCCGCACGCATCGAATGGCCGTCGCCGACGACGCTGGTCGCGGGGGTCGCGGTGCTGATCGTGGCGACCCTGCTGATACGCCCGGCAGCGGTGCTGCTGTCGACGCTGGGCAGTCCGCTGAGCTGGCGCGAGCGCGCGCTGGTCGCCTACATCGCGCCGCGGGGCATCGTGGCGGCAGCGGTATCGTCGCTGTTTGCGCTGCGCCTCGAGCAGCGGGGTTTCGCGGGTGCCGACGTGCTGGTTCACCTCACGTTCATGATGATCATCGGCACCGTGCTCATCCAGAGCGCGACGGCCGCCCGCATCGCGCGTGCGCTCGGAGTCACCGCACCGCAACCACGCAGCGTGCTGATCGTCGGGGCCACGCGCCTGGCGCGCCAACTGGCCGATCTGTTGCACCGCCAGGGCATTCCGGTGATCGTCGCCGACGACGACTGGAACGCCATCCGCGCAGCACGGATGGAGGGAATCGAGAGCTACTACGGCAACCCGGTCACAGAGCGTGCTGCCGAACGACTGCCGCTGACGGAGCTGCAGTGGGTGCTCGCGATGTCGACCAGCAGCGAGATGAACGCACTGGCGTGCCTGCGCTTTCGCAGCGAGCTCGGACGCAAGCGCGTGTTGCGCCTGCCGATCTTCGCCCCCGATGACGAGCAGCGGCCGACGCACACGGGCGCGCAACTGGCGCCGGCGCTGGTGGGGCCGGACGTCACCCAGGGCGCGCTCGAACGCCATCTCGACGAGGGCTGGACGCTACGGGTGACGCGCCTCAGCGACACCTTCGGCTGGAAGCAGTTGCGGGACAAGTTCAGGACGCGCCCGGTGGTGCTGTTCGTGATCGACGAACGCGGCGAGCTGCGTTTCGCCGGCGACGGCACGCTGCCCGAGCCACGTGCGGGCTGGCGCGTCGGTCTGCTCGCGGAGCCCGAGCAGCGGGTCTGAGCCGCAATTTCCTGCTGTCGGCGACTCAGCGCGTGTCGCCGAACGCTGCGTACACGCTCGTGATGAGCGCATCGGCGCGCTCGTTCTCGAAGCGCTTGCCGGGGCGGTTCGTGAGGTAGGCGAACGCGACACCGCTCGCCGGGTCGGCGAAGCCGAGGCTGCCGCCGTAGCCGAAGTGCCCGTAGCCGTGATCGCTGCCGCCGATGCGCCGCCCGGGGCGTGACAACTGGAAGCCGAGCCCGAAGCGCGAGTGTTTTCCCAGCACGCGGTCCGTGCCGTCGGACTGGATGCTGGATGCCTCGGTGCGCAACCCCGGGCCGACGATGCCGCCATCGGCCGCGTCGCGGCGCATGAACGTGTCGTAGAGCAGCGCGACGGCACGTGCGGTGGCGTGCGCGTTGGTTGACGGAATCGTTGCCGAGCGCCACTGCGGCAGGTTCACCACGCCGAAGCCCGAGATGCCGAGCGGATTGAAGTACACGCTGGCGAGCATCGCGTCGGTTGCCTCGTCGCCGCTCGAGAGGTGTTCGCGCACACCGGCCTGTGCATCGGTGATCGGTCCGGCCGCACCCTGCGCGATCGGCGCCACGCGCGCGTGTTCGGCCAGTGGCAGTCCGACGTGGCAGTCGGCTCCGAGCGGACCGGTGAGCCGTTCGCGCAAGGCGCTGCCGAACGGTGCGCCGAGGCGCCGGCATACCGGTTCGCCGATCAGGAAACCGTGCGTGTTGACGTGATAGCCGTGCGCGCTGCCGGGTTCCCAGAACGGTTCCTGCCCAGCCAGCGCGTTCGTGATCGTGGACCAGTCCCACAGCGCTTCCGGCGGCAGCGGGTGGCGCACTCCGGGCAGCCCGCCACGGTGCGCGAGCAGCATGCGCAGCGTGATGTGCTGCTTGCCGGCCTGCGCGATCCCGGGCCAGATCTCGCACAGCGGACGATCGAGCGCGAGCAGGCCCTGTTCGACCAGTGAGAGCACGAACATCGACGCGATGCCCTTGCCGACCGAGTAGACGTTCACCAGCGTGTCGTGCTGCCACGGTCGGGTGCGTTCGCCGTCCTGGTGGCCGCCCCACAGATCCACGACCATGCGGCCGTCGACGAACACGCAGACCGCTGCGCCGAGTTCGTTGCGCGCGCGGAAGTTTTCGCGGAACGCATCGCGCGCGGCGGCGAAGGCCGAATCGCAGAATCCGGCGATGGGTGGGTCGATCGAGGCAGCGGAATTCACGACGGTCTATGCCTCGCGGGTCGGACCGGTCATCCCGGCAGGTTGCACCCAGCGCTCGAAGTCCTCGGCGCTTACGTAGTTCAACGCGAGTGCGGCAGAGCGCAGCGTCGTGTCCTCGTGGTGTGCCTTCTTCGCGATCTCGGCGGCGCGGTCGTAGCCGATGTGCGGCGCCAGCGCGGTCACCAGCATCAACGAACGCTCAAGCAGCTCGGCGATGCGCTTGCGGTCGGGTTCGATGCCGCAGGCGCAGTGCGTATCGAACGAGGCCATGCCGGCACCCAGCAGGCGCACGCTCTGCAGGAAGTTGTGTGCCAGCAGCGGCTTGAATACGTTCAGCTCGAAGTTTCCCGAGGCCCCGCCGACGCCGACCGTGACGTCGTTGCCGATCACCTGGCAGCAGATCATCGTCAGCGCTTCGCACTGGGTGGGATTCACCTTGCCGGGCATGATCGAACTGCCGGGTTCGTTTTCGGGAATGCGGATTTCCCCCAGCCCGGAGCGCGGCCCCGAGGCAAGCCAGCGGACGTCGTTGGCGATTTTCATCAGTGCGGTGGCGAGTGTCTTCAGGCAACCGTGCATCGCGACGATGCCGTCGTGCGCCGCCAGCGCCGCGAACTTGTTGTCGGCGCTGGTGAATGGCAGCCCTGTGCGTGCGGCTAGTTCGCGTGCCACGCGCGTGCCGAATTCCGCGTGGGTGTTGATCCCGGTGCCGACCGCAGTGCCGCCGATCGCGAGCGGGAACAGCGACGGTAACGTCGCCTCGATGTGGGCCCCGGCGTATTCGAGTTGCGCGACATGCCCCGAGAGTTCCTGTCCGAGCGTGAGCGGTGTGGCGTCCTGCAGGTGGGTACGGCCGATCTTCACGATATCGGCAAAGGCGGCCGATTTGGCGGCGAAGGTGGCATGCAGCGCGCGCAGGGCCGGCAGCAGGTGCTGCGTGATCGCCCCTGCTGCGGCGACGTGCATCGCGGTGGGGAACACGTCGTTCGAGGACTGCCCAAGGTTCACGTGATCGTTGGGGTGCACCAGCCGCCGCCGGCCTCTTTCGCCACCCAGCAGCTCGGACGCGCGGTTTGCCAGCACTTCGTTGACGTTCATGTTGCTTTGTGTGCCGGAGCCGGTCTGCCACAGCGACAGCGGAAATTCTCCGGCGTGTTTTCCTGCCAGGACTTCCTCGCCGGCCGCAACGATCGCCTGTGCGATCCCCGCGGGCAGCAACCCGAGTTCCTGGTTCACGCGTGCGCAGGCGCACTTGACGCGCACGAGTGCATCCACGATTCCGGTCGGCATGCGCTCGTCCGGGATCGCGAAATTGAGCAGCGAACGCTGGGTCTGTGCGCCCCAAAGCCGGTCGGCGGGCACCTCGATCGGGCCCAGCGAGTCGGTCTCGGTCCGGGTGGGCTGCGCGGAGGCGGCCTGAGCTGCTGGCGCCGAAGTCGTCATCTGGAACCTCCGCTGGCAGTTTGCCGGCGCGCCGGCTGCAGGTCGCGCCGTTGCACGTGTCTGGAATATCATTGCCGATCATACTCGCAGCGGTGGTGGTCGACACCGGCGCCTGCCGGCGCTAACCTGCGCTCGCCCCGGCGGCCGCGCAGCCGCTGCTCTCCTCGAAGGAGCAGACCATGATCGACGTCAGCCTCTATCGCTACAATCCGGAACAGGACGCCGAGCCCTGGATGCAGAAGCTCGGCGTGCCCGATGAGTTCCGCGCCCGCATGGTGCTCGATGTGTTGCATCACCTGTACGAACAGGACCAGACGATCGCATTTCGCCGTTCGTGTCGCGAGGGGGTGTGCGGGTCCGACGGCATGAACATCAACGGCAAGAACGCGCTTGCCTGCGTCACCCAGGTGGGGGACGCGATGCGCGGCCAGTCCGCACTGGTGCTGCGTCCGCTGCCGGGCATGCCGGTGATCCGTGACCTGATCGTCGACCAGACCCTGTTCTTCAAGCAGTATGAAAGCATCAAACCCTGGCTGATCAACAACGACCCGCCGCCCCCGCAGGAAAGGCTGCAGTCCGTAGAGGACCGCGAGAAACTCGATGGCCTCTACGAGTGCATCCTGTGCGGGTGCTGTTCTTCGCAGTGCCCGTCGTGGTGGTGGAACCCGGACCGTTATGTGGGCCCGGCAGGTTTGTTGCAGGCGTACCGGTTCATCGTCGATTCGCGTGACGAGGCCACCGAGGAACGCCTCACGGACCTGGAAGACGCCT
>DAOLKH010000135.1:0-5581 GCA_035331685.1 Pseudomonadales bacterium | reverse complement strand
ACCGGGACTTCGCAATTGCCCCGGAATACCGGGGCGACTGGGAGCGCTTCAAGTTCTTCGACCTGAACTCGACGGTAGAGGAAACCGTGGTCCGCGCCTATTCAATGGCGAACTACCCGGACGAGAAAGGCCTGCTCAAGTTCAACATCCGCATCGCCACGCCCCCTCCGGGCTCGAAGGGAATTGCCCCCGGCAAGATGTCGTCGTACGTGTTCAACCTGAAGCCCGGCGACAGGTTGCGCGTGTTCGGGCCGTTCGGCGAATTCTTTGCGAAGGACACGCAGGCCGAGATGGTGTTCATCGGCGGAGGCGCCGGCATGGCGCCGATGCGCTCGCACATCTTCGACCAGCTCAAGCGCCTACAAAGCAAGCGCAAGATCTCCTTCTGGTACGGTGCGCGCAGCCTGCGCGAGATGTTCTATGTCGAGGATTTCGACGGGCTCGCCGCGACCAATCCGAACTTCAGATGGCACGTCGCGCTGTCCGATCCGCAACCCGAGGACGACTGGACCGGGCTGAAGGGTTTCATCCACCAGGTGCTCTACGATGAGTACCTGAAGGATCACCCGGCGCCGGAGGATTGCGAGTACTACATGTGCGGGCCGCCGATGATGAATGCGGCCGTGATCAGGATGCTGGAGGATCTCGGTGTCGAGCGCGACAACATCCTGCTGGACGATTTCGGCGGCTGAACGCCGCCTGCGACCGGTATATCGAGCGGGAGCGGCCTGGCTGCTCCCGTTCGTTTTTCTGCTGCACGCCTGCACGCCCGAGCCCGAGGTGTGGCGCTTCGAAGGCCCGGTCATGGGGACCATCTTTCATGTGACCGTCGTCGCTCCGCCCGCCCCGCTCGATCGCAAGGCAGCGGCCGACGGTGTTGCGGCCGCGCTTGGCGAAGTCGACCGCCAGATGTCGACCTACCGGGCCGATTCGGAACTGTCGCGCTTCAACCGCGCCCCACCCGGGGAGTGGGTGCCGGTGTCGGCTGCAACCGCCGAAGTGGTCGCGAAGGCGCTCGAGGTGCATGCGCTGAGCGACGGGGCCTTCGACGTCACGGTCGGACCGCTGGTCGACCTTTGGGGGTTTGGCGCCGGTTCCAGCGGAGAGCCGCGCGTGCCCGGCGACGAGGAGCTCGCGGCTGCTGCCCGCAACGTCGGCTCGAAGGAGCTCGGCGTCCGGCTCGACGAGCCCGCGCTGATCAAGTACGCCGAGCGCCGTATCGATCTGTCCGCGATAGCGAAAGGCTACGGAGTCGATCGTGCGGCGCTGTGGCTGCAGGCGCAAGGCGTCACGGACTACATGGTCGAGGTAGGGGGCGAGGTGCGCACGGCGGGCCATAACCCGCAAGGCCACGCGTGGCGCATCGGTATCGAGACGCCCGCGCTGCAGCGCGGTGCGCCGATCGCGGCAGTGGCGCTGCGAAACGAGTCGGTGGCAACCTCGGGTGACTACCGCAACTATTTCGAGATCGACGGCAAGCGCTATTCGCATACCATCGACCCGGTGACGGCACGGCCGATCACGCACGGACTGGCGTCGGTGACGGTGATCGCGAACGACTGCATGAGTGCCGATGCGTTCGCGACCGCCATCGACGTGCTCGGTCCGGACAAGGGGCTGGCACTCGCCGAACGGCAGCACCTGCCCGTGTACCTCGTGGTACGCTCGAACGGTGGTTTCGAGGCGCGGCACAGCACAGCGTTCGAAGCCTATATCGATCACGATGCCGGAGAGCGCAGATGAGCACGATCCTGTTCTCGGTCGGATTCTTCCTGCTGATGACGCTGGCGATGGCGATCGGCGTGATGGCCGGACGCAAGCCGATCAAGGGCAGTTGCGGTGGCATCAGTGCGATGAG
Source organism: Pseudomonadales bacterium (assembly GCA_035331685.1). Classification (GTDB taxonomy): domain Bacteria; phylum Pseudomonadota; class Gammaproteobacteria; order Pseudomonadales; family UBA5518; genus UBA5518. The sequence continues at coordinate 3,723 of DAOLKH010000135.1, read as the reverse complement.
CGGCGCCGACTGTCCGGTGTGCGGTGGCGACAGCAGCAAATGCGACAGCAAGGACAACGGCACCGACAGCAGCAAGGAGGAGGGCAGGCGCTCCGGGCCGGCAGCGGCGTATTACGACGCGACTCACGAAGAGCGCTGAACGGACGCCTCCGGCCGGGTGCGCATGAACGCAGCGATGCGTGTCGGATAGTCGGTCACGACGCTGTCCACACCGAGCTGGTACAGCTGGCGCACACGCACTTCGTCGTTGACCGTCCATGCAGACACCTGCATGCCGAGTGTGTGCGCCGCGCGCAGGCGTTTTTCCACGCAGAGCTTCCAGTGCAGGACCAGCAGCCTGGCGCCCAGCGCCCGCGCCAGCTCGAGCGGTTCCGGCCGGCCGCGATCACTGACCAGCCCGATCGGGACTTGCGGTGCGCTGTCACGCAGGGCAAGCAGCAGCTCACGATCGAAGGAGGTCACGGTGGCGCGATGCCGGAGATCGAAGTCGCGAAACAGCGCGACCAGGCGTTCCACCATGCGGGCGCGCTCGGGTGCTGCAACCGGCTTGACCTCGAGCTGCAGGTGCTCGAGCTCCGGGAATTCCTCCAGCACGCGAACCATCGTCGGTACCGGCTGCGGTTCCGGCCAGTCGGGACCACCCTGACGCGCGTCGAGGTGCATCAACTCCGCGACCGACAGGTGCTCGACGAGTCCGCGTGCGCCGGTCGTGCGGCTTACGTTCTCGTCGTGGATCACCACCAGTTCACCGTCGCGCGACAGGCGCAGATCGAGTTCCACGCGGGTGACGCCGGCCTCGATCGCGTGCCGGAAGCCCGCCAGGGTGTTCTCCGGGGCTTCGCCGCGTGCGCCGCGGTGGCCGTAGATCAGCATGCAGGCGCCGACCAGAGCTGCTGACGGCGCAGGTAGGTTTCACGGCACAGCGCCACGTCGTCGAGGAAGCGCGGCAGTTCGTCGAGCAGCAGGGCCTGCGGACCGTCGACCAGCGCCTGGCGCGGCTGCGGGTGGAAATCGACCAGCACCAGATTGGCTCCCGCGACCACGCCCTGCGCGGTGGCGTGCACCACGTCGAGGATGTGGTCCGGCGCTGCCTCGCGCGAGCCGACCGAGTGCGAGGGGTCGATGCAGACCGGCATGCGCGTCAGCCGCTTCACCACCGGGACGTGGGCGAAATCGACCATGTTGCGATGCGGTGCCCCGGCTTCGGTCTTCATGCCGCGCAGGCAGAAGATCACCCGGGTGTTGCCTTCGGTCGCCAGGTATTCCGCCGCGTTCAGCGATTCGTTCAGCGAGATGCCGAAGCCGCGCTTCAGCAGCGCCGGGTAGGTGTGCTGGCGTCCGATCGCCTTCAGCAGCTCGAAGTTCTGCGTATTGCGCGTGCCTATCTGCAGCATCACGCCGGTTGGTCGCCCCAGCTTCTCGAGGGTGTTGTCGATTTCCTCGATATGGCTCTCGTGCGTGACTTCCATCGCGATCACGCGGATGCCGTACTTGCCCGCGAGTTCGAACACCCACGGCAGGCAGGCGGCACCGTGACCCTGGAACGAGTACGGGTTCGTGCGCGGCTTGTAGGCTCCCATGCGCGTGCACACCTGCCCGCGGTCACGCAGTGCGCGCAGCATCGTCTCCACGTTCGTGGGGTTGTCGACCGCGCACAGCCCGGCCATCACGTTCAGGTTGTCCTGGGAGAAGGTCACGCCGTTGTACTCGAAACCGGCCAGCCGCCTCTCGTCCTTGTGGCGCCCGAGAACCCGGTACTCCTCCGAAATGCGCAGCACGCGCTCGACCGCCGGCAGGGCCGCGATCTCGTCACGGTCGAGTGCGACGGTATCGCCGAGCAGATAGATTTCGGTCAGGCGCTGCTGCTGTCCCTGCACGACGTGCGTGCGCACCTCGACGTTCGGCAGCGCGCGCAGAAATTCGTGCGTCTTGCGGTACTCCTCGCCGGATTCATCGATATTCGGGTGCAGGATCAGCAACATCTCAGGGGTTCCCGGGCGGAGTGGGCTGCGGTGGATCCTGGCGGTGCTGGAACACGACCGCATGGACCACGTGGCGGTATTCGAGATAGACGGCGAAATCGTGGTAGTCCCAGCGCGTGATCGGTGGCTGGCCAACCGGGTCGTGCCTGAGTTCCGGTTCACCCCAGTCGGCGCGTACCCGCTCCATCGACATGCCGCGCGGTGGCAGCGTGGATGCTTCGATATGCCCCTGGCTGCCGATCGGAATCCGCAGCTCGTCTGCCTGCGCGCCGCACGCACACAGTGCAAGCAGCAGCGACAGAAGCCGCATCTTCGCGATCATGGGAAGCGCCCCCGAGTCTGCTGGTCCAAAGAAGTGTTGCGACCGAGACGCTTCTGCGACATCTGCACCTGCATCACGTGGCGCGCAAGGATCTGGCGGTCGGCGTCCTGCAGGTTCTCGAAGCGTACCGATACGTTGCGCTCCTCTGTGCCGACCGCCACCACGCTGCCGTAGACCGTGAGCCCGACACGGTTCGGCAGCAGCGTGAGACGGATTGCCAGCACGGTTCCGGGCGGTGGAGGCGGGTCGGCATGGAACAGGATGCCGCCCTCGCTGAGCGAGACCGTCTGTTCGCTGCCGTCGGCCACGGCCGGTGTCAGCGAGACCAGGTGGCGCGCGAGCAGGTCGAGCTTGCGGTTCAGGTGCCCGAGGTAGGCCTCGACGTTGCGATCCTTCTCGCCGATTGCATGCAGCATATGGCCGGATTCGTGATCCAGCCGACGCAGCTCGCGCAGCAGGTCGAACACTTCGCTGTCGGGGAAGTGGCCGTCGGCCGACAGCCCCCGCGGTACACGCGTGCCGACGGTGCGCTGGCTGATCACGACCGGGCAGTCGATGCGGTAGAAGTCGCGCTGGTTGCTCGTGGAGCTGTGCATGACGGCGGTTGCTGCATCGCCTCGACGATGAGGGCTACCGGCGCAGTATAAGACCTCGCGCCAGCAACCGTGTAGGTCGGCATTCATGCCGACGGGGATGTCGGATTGAAATCCGACCCACATCGACGGAAACGTCGGATTGAAATCCGACCCACACGTAGGTCGGCATTCATGCCGACGGATATTCGCAGGTCGGCGTGGCATTCATGCCGACAGGGCATCTGTGCTTAAATGCCGCGATGTTTCGTCCCCTCCCGCTCTTCATCGGCCTGCGCTACGTGCGCTCACGGCGGCGCACACGCTTCATCTCCGTGGTCTCGGCGGTGGCACTCGGCGGCTTTGCGCTGGGCGTGATGGCGCTGGTCGTCGTGCTGTCGGTGATGAACGGCTTCGACCGCGAGCTGCACCTGCGCATCCTCTCGCTGGTGCCGCACGTGCTGGTGCACGCAGCGCAACCGTTGCAGGACTGGGAGCCGCTCGCGCGCGCACTCGAAGACGACCCCGATGTCAGCGCCGCCGCGCCGTTCATCGGTGGCACCGCGATGCTGAGCACGCCGGGCGTGGTACGCGGTGTGGAGCTGAGCGGAATCCGGCCCGAGCGCGATGCGAAGGTCTCGCCGGTCGGGCGCTACATGCGCGAGGGTGAACTGGCGGCACTGCGTCCGGGGTGCTTCGGCATCGTGATCGGCAATCTGCTGGCGCGCTCGCTCGGCGTACGCACCGGTGACAGCCTGACGGTGCTGCTGCCCGAGCTCAACGTGACACCGGCGGGCGCGTATCCGCGCATGCGCCGCTTCGAGGTGGTCGGCATCTTCGCGGCAGG
>DAOLKH010000134.1:0-5599 GCA_035331685.1 Pseudomonadales bacterium | reverse complement strand
ACCGCGTCGAGCACGGGGTCGTAGAGCAGCACGCCCGCCGCCTCGCCGCGGCAGTGCAGCTCGCGGCTGACCACTTCCGACCAGCCACCGGCGAAACGGCGAAAGCGCAGGCGGAACTGCTTCAGCTTCCAGAAGCCGCTCCAGACCGTCTTCTCATCGACGAATTCGACGTCGTCATGACCGAAGGTTCGCATGTCTCACTCCGCAAAACGCTTGCCGGTATACCAGCTCACCGGCGATTCATGGCGGCGCACCAGATGAACCACGTCGAGCACCATCGCAAACAGCGCCATGCGCACCAGCACGCCGTTGTCGGTCTGGCGGAAGATTGCAAGGTTCGGATTCTCGTTCAGATCGGGGTCGAGCTCATTCGCCTCCGCACGCGAATCGCGCGGCAGCGGATGCATGATGACCGTGTTCGGTTCGCAGAACTGCGTGTAGATCGCCTGGTTCAGCCGGTAGCGTCCGCGAAACAGGTTTGCTTCCTCGCGACTCGTGAAACGCTCCTCCTGGATCCGCGTCGAGTAGGCGATGTCGACGTGCGCGATCGAGTGCTCCATCGCGTCGGATTCGATCACGGTGTGACCGCGCGTGCGCAGGAACTCGACGATCTCGCCCGGCATGCGCAGCTCCGCAGGAGCGATGCACGTCAGATGCACGCGCTCGAAGCACGCCAGCAGCTTCGACAGCGAATGCACGGTACGACCAAACCGCAGGTCGCCGATCATCGCGATACGCAGGCCATCGATGCTGCCGCCGCGATGGCACATTTCCTTGCGGATCGTGTAGAGGTCGAGCAGCGCCTGCGTGGGGTGCTCGTTCGCACCGTCACCGCCGTTGACCACCGGTACGCGGCTCGCTGCCGCGAACTCGGCGACCGAACCTGCCGCAGGGTGGCGCATCGCGATGATGTCGCTGTAGCCGCTGATCACACGCGCGGTGTCGTACAGCGATTCGCCCTTGGAGATGGCCGAGCTCTCGAAACCGGTGGTCTCGCGCACGTCGCCGCCGAGCAGGTTGAACGCGCAGCCGAAGCTCACCCGTGTGCGCGTGCTTGGCTCGAAGAACATGTTGCCGAGAATCGCACCCTCAAGCACCCGCGTGATGCGGTGACGGTGCGCGTACGGTGCCATCGAGTCGGCAACGTCGAACACACGTTCGATGTCGGCACGCTCGAACTGCTCCACCGAGAGGATGTGCGAACCCGCGAAATCCATCTGCGCCTGTCTCCCCGTGTGCCTGAATTCGTACCTGTCGGGCTGAAGCCCGACCTACGTGGGTCGGCATTCATGCCGACGGAATTACCGCCGCGCCCTGTCGGGTTGAAACCCGACCTACGTGGGTCGGCATTCATGCCGACGTAGCACGTGCCGACGCATCCGTCGGGCTGAAGCCCGACCCACATCGTTCGTTGCCCCACGCTGCAACCGCATCGAGCACCGCCAGCGCGCGCGCATCGCCGCCACGCTCCGCACGCAAGACATCGATGCGCTCTCGCAACGCAACACAATCGAGCCCGCCACGCAGCGGTTTGCGCTGCACCCGCTCCTCGCAGTGCTCCCGCCAGCGCGCGCTCTCATTCGCACTCAGCGACGACCGAAAATTGCGTGCACGATAACGGAACAGCAACTCCTGCAAACGCTCGTCCTCGAACGGAAAACTCTGGCGTGCGAGTTCTGCGCCGTCGAGCGAGCGCACACGCTCGGCAAGACGGCGATCGCGATCGCAAAGGAACCCATCGTAGAGAGCGAGTTCAGGATCGACCACAGGCCGCTCCGCCGCTTCACGGTAGATCGCAGCGAGCTTCTCGCGCAACCCGCGTATCGCACAGACGCGCTGCCGGTTCGATTCACACATTGCCAGGTCGATGCCATGTCGTGCAGCGACAGCAGGCGTCAGCATCACGGCGGGCGCGACCATCGGACTGCGGTTCAGGTGCAACTCCTTCAGCGGCACACGCGCCGCATCGGCGGGCAGCGCCGCAGCAGGCGTATACAGCAGCTCGCGCAGACGCTCGCCGTCGAAGCGCTCGAGCGGTGATGGATCGAGCGCGAGGTTGCACACGATCACCTTGTTCGGCTGCCCGGGGTGTTCTGCCAGCGGCAGCACCAGCGCCATGTTGCCATTCTCGGCGGCAAAGCGTGCCGAGACGTGCAGCAGCGGCTTGCTGCCGGAGTAATCGATCTGTGCGCGCACCCAGTTCTTGTCACGCGCGCGCAGCGCATACTCGAACAGCTTCGGCTGGCGCGCACGCAGCAGACGCGCCAGCGCCAGCGTCGCACGCACATCGGCGAGCGCATCGTGTGCGTTTGCGTGCTCGATGCCGTTGGCACGCGACAGATCCTCGAGCCGGAAACTCGGCCGCCCATCGGGATGATCCGGCCATTCGATCCCGTCAGGGCGCAGCGCACGCGCCATGCGCAGCACGTCGATCAGATCCCAGCGTGAGTTGCCGTTGCGCCACTCGCGCTCGTAGGGATCGAAGAAGTTGCGATACAGCGTGTAGCGCGTGACTTCGTCGTCGAAGCGGATGCTGTTGTAGCCCACCGCACAGGTTGCGGGCCGTGCCAGCTCGGCATGGATGCGGGCGATGAACTCGCGCTCGGCAAGGCCACGCTCGTGCGCCAGTTGCGGCGTGATGCCGGTGATCAGGCAGGCATCCGGGTGGGGCAGGTAGTCTTCCGGCGGGCGACAATACAGCAGCAGTGGCTCGCCGATTTCACGCAGTTCGGCATCGGTACGCAGGCCGGCGAATTGCGCCGGACGGTCGCTCGCCGGGTTGGCGCCGAAGGTTTCGTAGTCGTGCCAGTAGAAGCTCGGCTCAGGCGCCATCCATTCCCCTTGTGCGTCGCCTCATTCGTCGGGCTGAAGCCCGACCTACGTTCGCCTTGTTCGATTCCGTGGGTCGGCATTCATGCCGACGCATTCGTCGGGCTGAAGCCCGACCTACGTAGGTCGGCATTCATGCCGACGGGATTACCGCCATACCTGTCGGGCTGAAGCCCGACCTACACCACTTCGATACGCTCGGCGGCGATGCGCGACTGCCACATCTTCGGGCCGGTGGTGTGCACCGACTCGCCGCGCGTATCGACGGCCACCGTCACCGGCATGTCCTTCACCTCGAACTCGTAGATCGCCTCCATGCCGAGTTCCGGGAACGCCACCACCTTCGCCGCGGTGATTGCCTTCGACACCAGATACGCCGCGCCGCCCACCGCCATCAGGTACACGGCCTGGTTGTCGCGGATCGCCTCGATCGCTGTCGGGCCGCGCTCGGACTTGCCGATCATGCCGATCAACCCGGTCTTCTCGAGCATCGTGCGGGTGAACTTGTCCATCCGCGTCGCAGTGGTCGGACCCGCAGGCCCCACCACCTCGTCACGCACCGGGTCCACCGGACCCACGTAATAGATGAAGCGATTCGCCAGATCGACCGGCAGCTTTTCGCCAGCGGCGATCATGTCGGTCATCTTCTTGTGTGCCGCGTCGCGCCCGGTCAGCATCCGGCCGGACAGCAGCAGCGTTTCGCCGGTCTTCCACTGCGCCAGATCCTCGCGCGTGACGGTGTCGAGGTTCACCCGCCGCGCATCGGCCGCCTCCCAGGTGATGTCCGGCCACGCGTCGAGCGAGGGCGGCTCCTGCAGCGCCGGCCCACTGCCGTCGAGCACGAAGTGCGCATGGCGAGTGGCCGCGCAGTTCGGAATCAGCGCGACCGGCAGGCTCGCCGCGTGCGTGGGATAGTCCCTGATCTTCACGTCGAGCACGGTGCTGAGGCCGCCGAGGCCCTGCGCACCGATCCCGAGTTCGTTCACCTTGCGGAACAGTTCGATGCGCATTTCCTCGATGCGATTCGACGGCCCGCGTGCGATCAGGTCGTAGATGTCGACCGGGTCGAGCAGGGCTTCCTTCGCCAGCAGCGTCGCCTTTTCGGCCGTGCCGCCGATGCCGATGCCGAGCATGCCGGGCGGGCACCAGCCTGCACCCATGGTCGGCACGGTCTTCAGCACCCAGTCGACGATCGAATCGGAAGGATTCAGCATCGCGAGCTTCGACTTGTTCTCGCTGCCGCCACCCTTGGCCGCAACGTGAACGTCGACCGTGTTGCCGGGCACGATGCGGTAGTGGATCACCGCCGGCGTATTGTCCCTGGTATTGCGGCGCGCACCGGCCGGGTCGGCCAGGATCGAGGCGCGCAGCACGTTGTCGGGGTTCAGGTATGCGCGACGCACGCCCTCATTGATCATGTCGTCCAGGCTCATCGTCGCGCCGTCCCAGCGCACGTCCATCCCGACCGTGACGAACACGGTGACGATGCCGGTGTCCTGACAGATCGGACGATGCCCCTGTGCGCACATGCGCGAGTTGATCAGGATCTGCGCGATCGCATCCTTCGCGCCCGGATTCCGTTCGCGCTGATACGCCCTGTGCATCGCCTGGATGAAGTCCACCGGGTGGTAGTACGAAATGAACTGCAGCGCATCGGCCACGCTGGCGATCAGGTCATCCTGGCGGATCAGGGTCATGAAGCGTCTCCTCGTGCGCAGGTCGGCATTCATGCCGACAGACCGTGTGTGGCGTTTCCGTCGGGTTGAAACCCGACCTACGTGGGTCGGCATTCATGCCGACGAGTAGGTCGGCATTCATGCCGACATCTTCTTCGCTCAGGGCTGCAACGCCGACGGCGGATTCTCCAGACGCGTCAGGCGCTGGTTCACCTGACGGCGGAATTCCACGTTCGACTGCACCCACTGCTCGCTTTCCTTGAGCCTGGATTCCTGCGCGCTCTGCGTGCCGGTGAGCGTGTTCATGGTGCTGTTGAGACGACCTATCGCACTCTGCAGGCTCCCCTGCTGCTCCTTCAGCGTCTTCAACTGCGCGGCGATCTCCTCGCCGGACGCGACGCGCTGCTGCAGTTTCGTCTGCGCCGCCGCAATCTCGCCAAGCTGCCTGTGATCGGCATCGACCGTAGCACCGGCCTTCTTCAGTGCGGCTTCGAGCTCATCGATGCGCGCACCGTTCTTGCGCCAGGCCGAGGCCCACAGCTTGTCGACCTCGCCAGCGACTTCCTTCAGTTTGACCTGCATCGCGGCGCTCGACTGGTTCACGCTGTCGTCGGTGCTCGACAAACGGCCCTCGAGGTCGGCAATACGCAGGTTCGACTGTGCAAGCGTCCGCTCGAGCGCCTGCGTGTGGTTGAACAGCACCGCGGCACCGGCCACGGCTGCGATCGCGCACAACAGCGCCGCGATGGTCAACGCCCGCCAGACGCCGGGAACACCGGCGACGGTCTCGGCAGGCGCTGATGGTTCCTGCTTCCGCTGCTCATGAACCTCGGCCTGCGGCTGGCGTCGATACGGTGCGATCTCGTCACGTTCCGGGACGATACTCGGAAGATCCGTCAAGTGGAGGTCATCGGGACTGGGCATCGCAGGGAGTGCTGTACGCGTGTCGATCGTGGGTCGGTGGATTATATCCAGCCGGGCGAGGATGCAGACCTTCTTTTGTTGCCGAACTAGTACGGAATCAGGCCAGGCGCACGATCGTCCACAGCAGCAACGCAAATCCCGCCGCGCAGCCCGCGAGTCCGCGGACCGTG
>DAOLKH010000133.1:0-5605 GCA_035331685.1 Pseudomonadales bacterium | reverse complement strand
CACCGCACTGATGCCGGCGACCTCGGTGCTGTGCGCCCAGATGCTGCGCAGGCGTTCGTCGATCAGGCTCGAGGTGGCCTGAAACATCTGCTCCATCGCCAGCCCGATTGCCAGACTGCATGTGTACTGCATGCCGAGCCGGCTGATTGCCATCCGCAAGTCCAGGATCGGCGCCGTTGCGCGCAGCAGCGGGCTGTTGGCGACCCGTATGATGCGCGCCGACAGCGCCGCATCGCCGGCGATCACGCGGGCGATGCCGGCTGCGTCGGTGCGCGGGTCTTCGGCAGCATCGCGCACCTTCAATGCGGCTTCCGGAAGCGTCGGCAGCACGATGCGATTGCCGCGAATCGCATCGATGACCTGTTCGCGAACCTCCGCGACAAGCTGCTCCACCGCGCGTACTCCCGTCAGGCAAAAATTCATTCGAGGATAGCACAGGCGTCGGCGAGCACTTCGAAAACGCCACCGTTGGCGCCGCGCAGTCTTGCCGCTGCTGACGGCTGCGCTTCCTCGGACAGTACCGCAAGCATTTCCACGCGTGTGTCGTCGCCTGTGGCGCTTTCCACGACGTTGCCGACGGCGTGTGTCATGTTGTCGTCCCGATACAGCACGTCACCCGGGGGCGGAAGCTTCGGGGACGTTCCCGCGAGGTGATACAGGCGGCGTTTGACAGAACCCTTGTAACGCGCGCGTGCCACGATCTCCTGCCCGCTGTAGCAGCCCTTGCTGAAGCTCACTGCACCGCTGCGATCGTAGTCGAGCATCTGCGGCAGATATTCGCCGGCGATCGCGGCTACGATCTCGACCTTGCGCTCGCGCACCAGTGCGAGTCGCCAGTGCGACAGGGGCGCCTCGCGACAGCGGGTGGCGAGTGTGCTGCGCAACTCCGCGAGTGATTCAGGTGGTGACCAGATCTCGCAACGCTGACCCGCTTCATCGCACTGCAGCACATGGTGTTCGCCGGCGATGACGATCTGTCGTTGCCGTGTCGGCCATCGGTCCAGAATGCCCCCCGCCGCTTCCCTCAGCCCCGTGCCGAGCAGGCCGGTGCAGGCGAGCGCTGCGTGCTTCACCGTGACGCGTGACAACGCAGCGTAACGGTGAAGCGCCGTGGCCGTCTGTTCGACGATGTCTGCCCGCATGCGCAGCAGCACCCGTCCGGGCTCGCGAGCCCAGAGCAGGAAGCTGCTGCTTACCCTGCCCTTGGGCGTGCAGTAGGCGCCTTCGGTCACATGGTCCGGTGCCGCCTGGTTCACGTCGCAGGTGAGCTGGCCCTGCAGCATCGACAGCGCGCGTTCACCGTCGATTGCGAGAAAAGCGTAGTCGTCAAGCGCCACCACCGATGCGGTGCTGGCGCGTTGCAGATCAGCGTTCATGGAGAGGAATCGCACGCCTGGCTGACACGCGCCGCATAATAGCGCACACTCGAGCCGGACAACGGACCGTGGACACTCGATGGAACAGGATGCCGAAAATCGCCGGGTCTACTGGCACAGCCGGCGCGGAATGCTCGAGCTCGACCTGGTGTTGATGCCGTTCGCCGAGACCGTGTACTCGACGCTCGATGCGCAGACCCAGGCGCTGTACCGTGAGCTGCTCGGGTGCGAGGATACGGACCTGTTTGCCTGGCTGGTGCATGGTGCCGCACCGGAAGATCCGCGTTTTCCTGCCCTGATCAGGAGAATCCTCGGCAATGGACGGCCGCGAGATTCGCATCCGGCTGGTGCCGTCTAGGCGTGTCACCTGCCTTCTCTGTGCGCTGCATCTGCTGGCGATAAGCGCAGTGGCGGCAAGCGCGCTGCCTGCAGTGGTCGTCTGGGTGGCAGACCCTGTTCTGCTGTGCGGCCTGGCGTGGCACGCGTGGACGCATGCGCTCGCGAACCGCCACCGTACGTGGCTGGTCCATGCGGGTGACGGATGGCGGCTGGAAAGCGGAGGTGTGCACTATCCGGTCGCGCTCCACGGCGGCAGCACCTTGCTCGGTCCGATCGTGCTGTTGCTGCTGCGTGCCGCGCGGCGCCGTCAGGTGTACGTTCTGACCCGGGATGCGCTCGGAGCGACGGACTGGCGCCGCCTGCGGGTATTGCTGCGTTTCGGTACGGCCACGCCTCACCCCGGGGCAAGGATCGTGTCTTCTGGCTCGGGTGCAGGATCGGGGTAGTCGAGGGTGTAGTGCAGCCCGCGGCTTTCATGGCGTGCCAGCGCGCTGCGGATGATCAGCTCCGCCACCAGTGCGAGGTTGCGCAACTCCACGAGGTCGGAGGATACGTGGTAGTTGCGATAATACTCGGCGATTTCCTGCTTCAGCAGGTGAGCGCGGTTCAGCGCGCGCTGCAGACGTTTCGTGGTGCGCACGATGCCGACGTAATCCCACATGAAGCGGCGCAATTCGTCCCAGTTGTGCGAGATCACCACATCTTCGTCGGAATCGCGTACCTGCGAGGCATCCCAGTCCGGCGTATCGTCGACGATATTGCTCGCGAAATCACCGGCGAGGATGTGACGGGCGGCTGCGCGCGCAAACACGAAGCATTCGAGCAGCGAGTTGCTGGCCATGCGGTTCGCCCCGTGCAGGCCGGTGAACGCGGTTTCCCCGACGGCATAGAGGCCGGGCACGTCCGTGCAGCCGTCGAGATCGATCACGACGCCGCCGCAGGTGTAGTGGGCAGCGGGAACCACCGGCAGTGGCCCGTGCGCCATGTCCAATCCGAGCTCCAGGCAGCGGCTGTGGATGGTCGGGAAGTGGCGGCGGACGAAATCCTCGCCCTTGTGGCTGATGTCGATATAGACGCAGTCGATGCCGAGCCGCTTCATTTCATGGTCGATTGCACGCGCGACGATGTCACGCGGTGCGAGTTCGGCCTGCGGATGGAAGCGTGGCATGAATCGGTCGCCGTCGGGCAGCAGCAGCACGCCGCCTTCGCCGCGCACCGCCTCCGATATCAGGAAGGACTTGCTGTTCGGGTGGTACAGGCAGGTCGGGTGGAACTGATTGAATTCGAGGTTGCCGACCCGACACCCCGCGCGCCATGCCATCGCGATGCCGTCACCGGTAGCCGTGTCCGGATTCGTGGTGTAGAGGTACGCCTTGCTGGCGCCACCGGTGGCGAGTACTACGCAGCGCGCGCTGAACAGGTCGACGGATGCGCATTGCCTGTCCAGTACATAGGCACCGCGGCAGCGTCCTCCGGTGACCACCAGGTTGACCGCGATATGGTGTTCGAAGATCTCGATGCCTGGATGGTGAAGGGCTTTCTCGATCAGCGTGTCGGCGACCGCACGTCCGGTCGCATCAGCCGCGTGGATGATGCGCCGGTGGCTGTGTCCGCCTTCCATCGTGAGGTGAAACTCGCCATGGCCCTGTGGATTCACCAGGCGAGTGAAGCTCACGCCGAGATCGATCAGCCACTGGATGCTCTCGCGGCTGTGTTCGACCGTGAAACGCACCACGTCCTCATGGCACAGGCCCGCTCCGGCGCGCAGTGTGTCGGCGACGTGCGAATCGATGCTGTCGGTGTCATCGAGTACTGCAGCGATACCGCCCTGGGCCGATGAGGTCGAACCGTCGTCGATGGCACCCTTGCAGATCACTGCAACACGCGCACGGTCCGCAACCTGCAGTGCAACGCTGAGTCCGGCTGCACCGCTGCCGATCACGAGCACGTCATGGGTATGGCGCCTGGGCATGCGACCGGTCCGGAATGAAAAGCGGGCGGAAATATAACACAGACACGGCTTTTCGACGGGAGCCTGCTTTGTCTGGGGAGGCATCAGCTCGTATAGTAGCGCGCCGAAGCCACGGGTCGCGTCGCATGCGCGGTGCAGGCCCGGGAGCGCGGAAATCGCGCAGCCAGAGATCCTCTGGGGGCAGCCAATGGAAATGCTCAACGAACGAGTGGAGTCCTGCAATGTCTTCCGTCGAGGAGACAGATCATCAGTTGGTGGAGCGCGTACAGAAGGGCGATCGACGCGCCTTCGACGTGCTGGTGCTGAAGTACCAGCATCGCATCTACTCGCTGGTGACGCGCTTCGTGCGGGATCCGGACGAAGTGCAGGATGTGGTACAGGAGGCCTTCATCAAGGCGTACCGTGCGTTACCCGGCTTTCGTGGCGAGAGTGCGTTCTATACCTGGCTGTACCGGATTGCGATCAATACCGCGAAGAATTACCTCGTTTCGCGCGCACGCCGTCCGCGCGGGGTCGACATCGACGCCGAGGACGCGGAGCATTTCGCGAGCGCCTCGGCGCTGCGTGATCTGGCCGGTCCGGAGAACATATTGATGACGGAGCAACTGCGTGCGGTGATCGAGCGTGCGATCGCCGCACTGCCCGAGGATCTGCGCACGGCGCTCAGCCTGCGCGAATTCGACGGATTGAGTTACGAGGAGATCGCCGAGGCAATGCAATGCCCGGTGGGGACCGTGCGTTCACGGATCTTTCGTGCCCGCGAGGCGATCGACCATGAAATTCTTCCGCTGATCACCGGGAACTAATCGGTGAACGAGGAATCCGAAGGGGTGCACTTGCGGGCTGGAGGGTGGATCTTGAGCCAGATGAACGAGCCGCTGCGCGAGATGGTGTCTGCCGTCGTCGACGGCGAAGCCAGTGAATTCGAGTTGCGTCGGGTGCTGGACGGCTGTGAGGATGCGGAGGTCGGGGCGCTGCTGGCGCGTCATTTCGCGGTGCGTTCGGTGTTGCGTGGCGAGACGACAGAGCTCTGTCCGCCGCAGGTGAGTCGATCGATATTGGCTGCCCTGGAAGCGGAGGCGCCGCTTGGTGCCGCGCCGGCACCGGTGGCGCGCTGGCGCATTCCTCTCGGCGGAGCAGCGGTGGCGGCTTCCGTGTGTCTGGTTGCCGTGTTCGGTCTGCGTGCACTGGCTCCATCGAGTGACGGAAAGGCAGTCGAGGCGCCGGCTCTGGCCGCGTCGGACGCACAACCGCTGGCCCCGCTGGGAGCCCCTGCGGCGGTGATGAGCACATTGCCGTCGGCTGCCGTTCCGGTCGGATTCGGTCCTGCGGTACGCGTCGCGCCGGGTGCGGCACAAGCCGTCAGCGCGGACCGCCTGGCCGAGGACAGGCTGCGTCTGTACATGGGTGAGCATGTGCGCAACGCAGCATTCAATGCCAATCAAGGCATGCTGCCTTATGCGCGAGTCGTCAGTGACGAGTCACGCTGAGGCGCGGTTCACGCCCGGATCGATGCGCTCGCACCAGGTTATCGCACTGTTTGTCTTGCTGGCGACGGCATTGGCGGTTGCCGCCGCCGATGATCCCGGCACACGACTCGATGCGATGTCACGCGCATTCCGCACACTCGACTACCACGGCGTATTCACCTATGAGCAGGGCCAGACGCTGAGCTCGCACCGCATCGTACATACGGTCGTGGGCGGGATCGAGCGCGAGCGCATCGTGCATCTCGACGGCGATGCACGCGAATTTCGCCGTGGCGGGCATGCTTCCGATTGCGAGCACGCCGGAGACCGCCTGCTGCGACTCGATCCGGCGCGCCGGCTTGCGCGCGAAACAGCGCCTGCACCGCATGCCGGGGGCATCGGAGCGTACTATGCGATCGAGTTCGACGGCAGCGAGCGGGTGGCGAACC
>DAOLKH010000132.1:0-5643 GCA_035331685.1 Pseudomonadales bacterium | reverse complement strand
GTGCTCGCGGGGCAGTGGTACGAGAACTCGAGCCACTGCCCCGCGAGCACTCGCTCGGGGATCGTCACACCCGCCACGCGCAGGTCCGGCGCCGGGCGCAGGTCGACGTGCAGCGGCGCCGGTGTGATGTTGTTGCCCTCGCCGCGGTACTCCTCCACCGAGTCGTACCCGATGCGTAACGGCTCCACCCTGGACAGATCGGCGACACCGCCGCCGACCACCTGCCCGCTCACGTCGGCGTCGGTATAGACCAGTACGAAGTAGTCCCCGTCGACGCCTTCGGGCAGCATGAAGTCCAGCGAGCGGCTGTAGCTCGCACCCGCATCGAGACCACCCTCGAAATAACCACCACGCAGGAACTCGCCGAGCAGCAGATCGCCGGAGTCGAGCGCCGCGTCCCTTGACAGGTACACGCGGTCGTACCAGATCGCCTCGCGCGTCTGACGTGTGCCCTGGTTCGTGACCGTGAAGCTTGCCCGCACCCGGCTCCCGGAGTCGGCCACATCCGGTGTCAGCACCAGGTTCGAGATGACCAGGTCCGCTTCGCGGTAGATGATCGTGGTGTCGGTCTGGCCGGCGTTGTTCACCAGCCCCGGCGGCTCCCACACGTTGCCAGCGTAGTGCTCGCTCCGTGATCTTTCGTTGCCGCCGCGCTCATCTTCCGTATCGGGCAGACCGGAGTAAGGTTCGACGTCAGTAAATACGTAGACGTAGAACGGCCCCTCGACGCCGGCCGGCAGCGTGACTTCGGCGCTCGCCGTGTAGCTTCCGCCACTGCCGAGCGGCGTGGCGTTGTCGTGCACCACGGTAGCGAGGCGCTGCGACTTCGTGCGATCGAAGGTCGGGTACGCCGAGATCCACACGCTGTCGCGCCAGTAGCGCGTACCGTTCCACACCGCCGCACCGTCGTTCGTCACGGTCCAACGGATCTCGGCCTTCTCGCCCGAAAAGTTCGACTCCGGCGCGATCACTTCCACCACGCGCAGATCCGCCGGCGCCGTCGCGATATCGGTGCTCGTGGTGCGGGCGTTGTTGTTCTCGTTGGTCTCGACCACGTTCGGTGGCGGGTGCACCGCGTCGGTCACCACGGTCACGTACTTGCCAGCCACGGCAGGCGACAGATCGAAGGTCCGGCGCATCGTGTAGCGCTCGAGCGAACCGAGCTCCTGCGGACGCTCGAAGCTGCCGAGTGTCCACACCTTCGCACCCGGTGCGTTCATGTCCGGCAGGTCCGATACGTAGACGGTATCCAGCCAGGCGCCACTCGCCTCTCCCTCGCCGCGGTTCTCGACCGTCCACGACACCGTATACGGCGCGTGCGCCGAACCGTTCGCATCGGCCTGCACGTCGATCACCTGCAGGTCGGGCCTCAGCACCACCGGCCCGATGATGTCGATGCGTCGCGCCTTGTAGTTGTTGTTGTCGAGTTCGTTCGGATCGTCCGGATTGATCCAGTTCGCGAAGGTGTCCTCGAGCACCGCGTCGTAGGCGTCACTCCACGGCGTGATGTAGTAGACGCCGGATTCGATCTGATACGGCACACGCACCTTCACGATCATCTCGTAGGACTCGCCGACCT
The DNA here is from genome assembly GCA_035331685.1 of Pseudomonadales bacterium. Lineage (GTDB taxonomy): Bacteria > Pseudomonadota > Gammaproteobacteria > Pseudomonadales > UBA5518 > UBA5518. Next base: position 4,064 of record DAOLKH010000132.1, on the reverse strand, counting down.
CGAGGTAACCCTCGTGGCTGAAGGTGCCGAGCAGGATGCCGCCGTTGCCACCCGGGTGCGGGCGCGTCTTGTCGCGCGCGAGCCAGATCGTGTCGCTCCACTTGTCGGTACTGGTGGTGTTCGAGCCACGGTTCGTGACCGTGTAGCGCACCTCGATCTCGGAGCCGTAGACGGCCTGCGCCGGCGCCACCACATCGCTCGTCACCAGATCCGACGGCGGGAACGGGTCGATGTAGATCGCCTGCGCCAGCGTATTGTTGTTGTCGTTCGGGAACTCGTCGACGTTGTTGTTCGCGTCCGCGCGCACGATGATGAAGCCGTTGCCACGAAAGCGGAGCGGGATCTGCATTGCCGTGGCGAGCGTGCGGTAACTCTCGTCGGTATCGAGCGCCGAGCCGTTGGTCAGGCTGCCGATCAGCAGGTCGCCACCGTCGAGCTTCGAGTCGAGCGAGAGGTAGACGTTGTCCTTCCACTGCCCGGTCGCGGCAACCGCTCCGCGGTTCACGACGTCGAACGATACCTCGATCGTGGCGCCTGCAGCTGCCGTCGGCGGCACCGTGATCGATTCGATCTGCAGATCGGGGCGCGGGTTGGCCGACAGCACCATCGTGCGGTCGTCGGCGAGGAAGTTGTTCTTCGCAGCGTCCCCGTATTCATACAACCCACGGTTGCTGTTGGTCGTGACCTCGACCTGCCACACGTCCGAGAGCATCGGCACCGTGAAGCGCTCGGTGCGCGTGTACGACTTGCCGGCCTCCAGACCCTTCGTGTAGCTGAAGGTTCCCAGCGTGATCGCTCGCGCAGTCGGATCACCAACCTTGCGCAACACCACGGTGTCGGTCCACGAGCCTTCGGCTGCGGTGTCGCCCTCGTTCGCCACCGTCCAGGTGATCTCGATCGGACGCCCCTCGAAGCCCTCCTCGGGCGCCACGATATCGGTGACCACCAGATCCGGACTCGGCGCGAGTTCGATGTGCGTCTGCCCTGCGAACGTCGTGTTGTCGTTGGTGTAGATGAACTCGAACGGCCCGCCGGTCGAGACGAACACGTAGTAGTCTCCGGTGAAGCCATCCGGCAGCTCGAGCTGCACGCTGCGGTCATAACCGCTGCCTGCTGCCAGTGCCCCCAGGTGATCGAAGGACCAGGTGCGGACCACGCCGCTGCCGTCCGCATTCGTTGCCAGACTCACCCGGTCGGACCACGACAGGCTGTCGGTGCGGGCGATGCCGACGTTGTCGACGCGCCAGCTCACCGCGAGCTTGCCGCCCGACTGCGCGTTCGAGGCAGCCGTCGCCGACGTGACCTGCAGGTTTGCGTAGCCGTACGGCATCACGTCGAAGACGTTGGGTGCCCGGGCTGCGTTGTTCGCCTCGAGTCCGTTCTCGAACACCACGCCCTCGGCGTCGCTGCGCACGAACAGCGTGTAGCGACCGGTGAAACCGGCCGGCAGGATCAGCCGCTCGCTGCGCGTGTAGCTCTCGCCAACCGCGAGGAAACCGTCGTGCTCGAAGCTCGCGAGCACGATGTCGTCACCGTCGCCGGGAATGCCGTTGCGCGAAGCGACGACGGTATCGACCCAGCGCCCGGTGAGACCGGGGCCGGTACCCTCGTTCGTCACCGTCCAGCCGATCGTGACGTAGGCAGGGTCGGCAATCGTCTGCGTCGGCGCGCTGACGCCCGATGCCACCAGGTCGGCGTACGGCGTCAGTGCGACGGTGATCGCAGCCAGGTCTTCGTTGTTGTTCTCCGCACCGGTCTCGCGCACCGCGTTGGCGGCATCGGTACGCACGATGATCTTCCAGTCGCCGCTCAGCTCGATCGGCAGCGTCACCTCGAGCGAGCCATCGTAGCCTTCGCCCACCGCGAGCGACCCGGTGTGCGACACCGTGCCAAGCAGCCGGTCATTGCCCCCGATGACGCCATCCTGCGACAGGTAGACCCGATCGACCCAGGTACCGGGCGCAGGACGCGAGCCGATGTTCTCGACGCGCCAGCCGACGGTGATCGTATCGGCCGAATTCGCCTCGGGCGGCACCGTGACTGCGGTGACGTCGAGGTCCGGATGACCGAGGAAAAACGCATTCGACGCCGCAGTGTTGTTCGCCTCGCTGCCGTGCTCGTAGACCTGCGAGCCCGCGTCCGTGACGACGACGATACGGTAGTCGCCATCGGCCCAGTCGGGCAGCGTGACCTGGGCGCTTGCCTCGTAGCTCGCGCCGGAGAGCACCTGGCGGCCCTGCGCGACGGTGGCGAGCAGGTACGCACCCTGGGTGGTGCCGTCGGTCGACAGATAGACCCGGTCGATCCAGTTGCCGCTCGCCGCAGCCGCACCCAGGTTCGCCACCGTCCACGTAAGCTCGATCTGCTCGCCGGTCGACGCTGCCGCGACCGGCACGCCGATCGACTGCACCGCCAGGTCCGGCGACGGTGCGCCCGCAATCACGATCGGCGTCAGCGTGGCCGTGGCGTTGTTGTTCTCGAACGCACCCTCGTAGACCTGCGAGCCCGCGTCGGTACGCACCAGGAAGTACATGCTGCCCGTGATCCCGTACGGCAGCGCGAGGTTCGCCGACGCCGTGTACGTATCGTTCGGCAGGATCGCGCCGCTGTGCACGACCTGCCCGAGCAGCACGTCGCCCGCGTCGAACACGGTGTCGGTCGACAGGTAGACGCTGTCGGTCCACTGCCCGACGTCGGTCACCGAGTCGCCGAGGTTGCGCACGCGCCACACCAGCGCCGCATTGCCGCCTTCCGACCCCGTCGCCGGACCCACCGCCACCTCGACCTGCAGGTCCGCGTATGGTGCATCGAGCGCGATCGTGCGCGCCGGCAACCAGGTGTTGTCGGCACGCGTGTCGGGCTCGAGCACCTCACCGAGCGCATCGGTGACCACGCTGAGATAGAAGGTGCCCTGCAGCCTCAAGGGCATGCTGACCGAGCGCACCACGTCGTAGCTCGCACCGGCCGCGAGCACCCCGCTGTGCGCCACGGTGGCGAGCACGACGTCGTCGGCGTTGCCGATCACGTTGTCGCGGCTCAGCACGATGCGATCCGACCACGCCGACTGCGCGGTCGCCACCGTGCCGTTGTTCTTCACCGTCCACGCGATCTCGATGACATCACCGCCACGCGCAGCCGATGGTGCCGTCAGCGCACGGACCGCCAGATCCGGGTAGTCGACCGCCTCTGCCTGACGCGTGATCAGCGCCTGGTTGTTGGCTTCGGCGTTGATGCCATCCACCACCTCGCGCACGTCGTTGCGCGTGTCGGTGGTGACCGTGATCTCGATCTCGCCCGCCCCGCGCAGTCCTGCCGGAAGCGTGAACACGAACTGGCGCGCACGCGCTTGACCCGCCGCCGGTACGCCTGCTCCACCCACCGTCGGGTCGAACTGCAACTGGTTGTCGAGCAGCATCTCGCCGGTGGTCGCGTTGCGCACCTGGATGCGGTCGTACCAGCCGCCGATGGGCGAGGCGTTGCCGGCGTTGAGGTCGTCCCAGCTCACGGTGACCGTGGCACCCGCCTTCAGGTTCTGCGGCTGCACCGCGAGGTTCGCGACCCGCAGGTCGGGAGCGGATGTCACCGTGAGCTGCGCCGTGTTGTTGCTCTCGCCGGTGCCATCGGCATTGCCTTCGACGATCTTCTCGCCCGTGTCCGCGCTCAGCGTGAACTGGAAACGACCGATCGCGTTGGCGCCGCTCGGCCACGCGAAGCTCACGCTGCGCTCGATATAGGCTCCTGCTGCCAGCTCCTCGTTCACCGGAATCGCTGCGCCCGCGCTGGCGTTGTAGACCAGCGCACCGCTCACCAGGTTGCGCACCTGGATGCCGTCGCTCCACGGAACGGTGACCGGCGCGTTGCCGGCGTTGCTCACGCGCCAGCGCAGCGTGACACTGCTGCCGGGCGCCCAGCCCGCCGCCGGCTCGACCACCACGTTCGAGATCAGCAGATCCGGGTACCGCGCAAGCTCCGAACCGAACTCGATGCGCGCGCTGTTGTTGTTCTCGGCCTGCCCGCCAGCGCCCTGCTCGGCGACCACGTTGCCGACGTCGGTGAGCACGTCC
>DAOLKH010000131.1:0-5645 GCA_035331685.1 Pseudomonadales bacterium | reverse complement strand
CCCGGGTCGAAGCGAGCCGTGACCAGCGCAGCGTGCCCCTGCGCCGGTGCGGATCCGGTATCCGGGTCGAGTTTCACGGCCTGTGCGACCAGTTCATTGCCCGTGCCCGCATGCAGGTCTGCCGGAATCTCCGGCCCATCGCTGGTGTATGCCAGCGGCAGGTGCGCGCACCACAGCACGCCGATGATCTCACCGAGGCTGGTCGCCTCGTCGAGCCGCGTGACCACCGCGGCGACCGGGCGACACGCACCGTAGTCACGCATCGCTGCCTCGAGGCACGCGTACTGTGCGGTTGCCGGCAGCACCAGCAGCGTCGAGACCCGTGCCGACAGCTCTCCCAGTTCGGTGATTCGTGCCGCCACGGGTGCAGACCCACGCGACAGACCTGCCGTATCGACCAGTACCAGTCGCGCTTCGGGGAACTCGTGCAACAGGTCCTCCAGCGACTCGCCGGCACGCGCGGCCCGAAACGGCACGCCGAGCAGGCGAGCGACTGTGCGCAGCATATCGGCACCACCGATGCGCGAGCCGTCCAGGCTGAGCAGCACCAACCCCTGAGTGCCGTGCTCGAGTGCGTGACGCACCGCGAGCTTGCATATCGTCGTCGTCTTGCCGGCACCGGTGGGGCCAGCGCACGCCCAGACACCCTCCCTGACGACCGGATCGCCGACTCCGCCAAGACCGGCTGCGATGCGCTCCAGCGTGAGGGACCAGGCAGTCTGCTCGTCCATCCCCGGAGCCAGTTGTGCGACCAGTTCGCGCACCATGACGTTCGGAATGCCGAGTTGCGTGAGGCGCCTCCAGACGCTTCCTTCGACGCCAGGGCCGAATGCCGTGCGCACGCCACGGATCTCTGCCAGGCTCTGATCGAGCAGCGCACGCATGCTGCGCAGCTCCGATTGCAGCTCCTGCAGTTGCCACGCTGCGGGGCTCCCGGTTCCCACCGCAGGCCGTGCCTCGACCCGATCCACCGGCGACAGGACCGGGACACCGTCGGCTCGTATCGCTGCCAGCGCTGGTTGCATCTCCGGCGCCGCAACGATCTCCACACCGCCGGCAACCCGGCGGTTCGACAGGATCATCGCGTCCGGGCCGAGTTGCTCGCGCACCAGCCGCAACGCGGTCTTCGCATCGGGCCCCACGATCCTCTTCAGTTCCACGTCATCACCCTCCCTTGCCACTTCAGCCGACGGTGGCTTCTATGGTCACCTGCCGGTTACCCGGTATCTCCTGGTACGAAAGCACCTTCGCCGCACGACTGGTATGACGCACGAAGCGCGCCAGCACCTGCCGCAACGGCGCAGGAACCAGCAGCACCGGCGTCTTGCCCTGCGCCTCCTGGCGCTGTACCGCCTCGGCCATCGCCCGCTGCAGCCGCTCGGCCAGCCCCGGTTCGAGCACGATATCGTCCGTCTCCACCCCAACGGCGCCACCACGCTGCAGCGACTTCATCAGGACCTGCTCCATCTGCGGCTCCAGCGTGATCACCGGCAGGCTCTCGGCGCCAGCGGCGAGCTGCTGCACGATCGTGCGCGACAGCGCAACCCGCGCAGCCGCTGCGAGCGCGGCCGGCTCCTTGCTGCGCGGTGCCTGCGCGACGATCGCCTCGGCGATGCTGCGGATGTCGCGGATCGGCACGCCTTCGGCGAGCAGGGTCTTCAGTACGCCGAGCAAACCGTTCAGCGTCAGGCTGCCGGGAACCAGCTCCTCCGCCAGCTTGGCCGAGAGCTTCGCGAGTTTCTGCAGCAGTTGCTCGGCCTCTTCGTGGCCGATCAGCTCGTCTATGTGCTCGAGGAGCACCTGGTTCAGGTGCGTTGCCACCACGGTGCTTGCGTCGACCACGGTATAGCCGAGCGTCTGTGCCCGCTCGTGCTGGCCGCGATCGATCCACACCGCCTCGAGTCCGAACGCCGGGTCGCGGCACGGCGTACCCTCGATGCGGCCGAACACCTGCCCCGGGTCGATCGCCAGCTCGCGTTCGGGGAAAACCTCGGCCTGACCCATCGGAACACCCATCAACAGGATGCGATAGCCGTTCGGCAGCAGTTCGAGGTTGTCGCGAATGTGCACCGCCGGCACCAGGAATCCCATTTCCTGCGACAGTTTCTTGCGCACGCCCTTGATGCGCCCGAGCAGCGAGCCACCCTGCGTCTTGTCGACCATCGGAATCAGCCGGTAGCCGACCTCGAGCCCGATCACGTCGACCGGCGCGACATCGTCCCAGCCCAGCTCGACCGGTGCCTCGCTCGCCACTACCGGCGCGTCGGCGGCAGGCGCCGTGCCAGCGTGCACACGCTGGCGACGGTGGATCATCCACGCCCCAGCACCGGCCATTGCCCCGAGTCCGCCGAACGCGAGGTGTGGCATTCCGGGCACCAGACCCATCATGACCAGCAGTACGGCCGCCACGGTGAGCGCGCGCGGCGAGTCGAACATCTGCCCGAGCACCAGTTCGCCCATGTCACGCGCGGCATTGACACGCGTGACCATGATCGCCGCCGTGGTCGACAGCAGCAGCGAGGGGATCTGCGCCACCAACCCGTCACCGATCGTCAGCAACGAGTAGACCTGCATCGCATCGGCGAAGCCCATATCATGCTGCAGCACGCCGATCGCGAGCCCACCGAGCAGATTGATCGCGAGGATCAGCACCCCGGCCACCGCGTCGCCACGCACGAACTTGCTGGCACCGTCCATCGCGCCGTAGAAGTCGGCCTCCTGCGCCACTTCCTCGCGACGTCGACGCGCCTCGTCCTGGTTGATCAGGCCGGCATTCAGGTCCGCGTCGATACCCATCTGCTTGCCGGGCATCGCATCGAGGGTAAAGCGTGCGCTGACCTCGGAAATGCGCCCGGCACCCTTGGTCACCACCACGAAGTTGATGATGATCAGGATCAGGAACACCACCATGCCGACGACGTAGTTGCCGCCGATCACCACCTTGCCAAAGGCCTCGATCACGTGCCCGGCCGCATCGGTACCGGTATGGCCAGCGAGCAGCACGACGCGCGTCGACGCCACGTTCAGCGCCAGGCGCAGCAACGTGGTCACCAGCAGAATGGTTGGAAAGACCGAGAAATCGAGCGGGCGCAGCGCGTAGACCGCCACCAGCAACACGACCAGTGACAGCGCGATGTTGAACGAGAACAGCGCATCGAGCAGCAACGGCGGCACTGGCAGCGTCATCATCGCCAGCACCAGCAGCAACAGCAGCGGAATGCCGAGGCTGCTGTGTGCCAGTGCATCCAGTTGCCGGCCCAGGCCGGCACGATCGATACGGCGCGGCAGCATCGCCACCTCAGCCATGACCTCTTGTCGTGGTCGAATCCCGCATGACGGTCAAATTCCTGACGTCCACTGAACTACCGCGGCCGGCTGCAAGATTCGATCCAACCCGACCCGACTCCTCAGCCACGCGGGCGGTCCATGCCCTCGGGAACGGGCAGCTCGGCTGGCAACTCGGGCGCGGGTCCCTTGCCGCGCCGGTAGTTGCGCAGATGGAACACGTAGGCCAGCACCTGCGCGACGGCGAGGTAGAGGCCCGCGGGAATCTGGCTGTCGATCTCGGTCGTGTAGTAGACCGCGCGTGCAAGCCGCGGTGCAGCCACCACCGGGATGGCGTGCGCCTCGGCGATCTCGCGGATCTTCAGCGCGATCAGATCACTCCCCTTCGCCACCAGTACCGGAGCCACCGCATGCCCTGCCTCGTAGCGCAGCGCCACCGCGAAGTGCGTCGGGTTCGTGATCACGACGTCGGCGGACGGGACCGCCGCCATCATGCGGCTGCGCGCGAGCTGGCGCTGCACCTGCCGGATGCGGCTCTTGACCTCCGGCCGGCCTTCCGTCTCCTTGATCTCATCGCGCACCTGCTGGGTCGTCATGCGGAGCTTGCGTGCGTGATCGAACAACTGGAACGGCACGTCGACCGCTGCGATCAGCAGCGTCGAAGCGCTGAGCGCGAGCGCCGACAGACCGACCAGGCGCAGCGCGTGCGCAATTGCCGGTCCGGGCGCCTCGGCGCCGATCGCGAACAACTGCATCCGCAATGACCACAGCAGCAGCACCGCGACGCTACCGACCAGTGCCACCTTCGCCACACCCTTGACCAGTTCGACCAGCGCACGCAGCGAGAACATGCGCTGCAGCCCGCGCAGCGGATCGAGACGTTCGATCTTCGGCGCGAGCGAACTCGAGCTGAACAACCAGCCCCCGAGTGCGGCCGGACCGAGCACGGCAGCCACCAGCAGCAGCAGAAACAGCGGCACCAGCCCCCCCAGTGCCGTCAGTGTCGCTGCACCCAGCATCCCCGCCATCACCCCGGGGTCGCTGATTCCATCACGCCCGAAATCGAACGCGGCACGTGTCAGCGCCGCGAAGCGATCGCCGATCCGTGGCGCGGTAAACAGCAGTGCACCCGAACCCGCCAGCAGGATCGCCGCAGTCGCCAGTTCGCGCGAGCGCGGTACCTGTCCCTCCTCGCGCGCACGCTCGAGGCGGCGCGCGGTGGCCTCCTCTGTGCGTTCCTGCCCTGTGTCTTCCTCTGCCATCGCAGCGCCTGGATCTTGACCCGTAGTCCCGTTTCAGCCCGGTCTAGCAAGATCCATGCACAATTTCCGATGGCATGCCGGAAATATCACCGCGAAGGAAACCCGCTCCGCGTCGCGTCTGATCGGTCGACGGCGCGCTCGAACACGATGCGCAGTCACAACCATCCACCAGTGAGAGGAAAGACCATGAAGATCACCCACAGACTTCCACTTGCGATGCTGCTCGCCGTGGCCTTCGGCTACGGAGCGCACGCTGCCGATACCGCAGGCGACGGCATGCGCGCGCGCAGCATGGATCCTGCGCGCATGACCGAACGCATGGGCGAACGGCTCGAACTCTCGCCCGAACAATCCACTTCCGTGCAGAAGATCAACGAGCACTTCGTCGCAGACATGCAGAAGCAGCGCGCCGGCATGGACAAGGCGCGTGAAGAGAACCGCCAGGCGATGCAGAAGCTCGGCAGCGAGCGCGATGCACAACTGAAGAAGGTGCTCAGCGAGGAGCAGTACAGGAAGCATGCCGAGCAGCAGGCGAAGATGCGCGAGCGCTGGAGTGAACACCGCGAGCACGGCCCGCGCATGCACCGGCGCGCAGACGGTTCCGCACCCTGCGAGAACCGCGAACCTTCACAGTAATCCCGCAGATTGCATTGGACAGCCGCCGGGAGGCGCAACTATAAGTGCGCTTTTTCCGGCGGCCTGACCGATGGACGACTACAGATTCGATCTTCTGGTGATCGGCAGCGGACCTGCCGGTGAGTCAGCGGCACTGAACGCCGCCAAGCACGGACTGCGCGCGGCGGTGATCGAGGACCGCCCGATGGTCGGTGGCAGCTGCACGCACAGCGGGACGATCCCGTCGAAGGCGCTGCGCCACGCGGTCAAGGATCTGATGCGCTACAACTCGAACCCGATCTTTCGCGCGATCGGCGAGCCCCAACGCATCTCGTTCCAGACGCTGCTGCAGAACGCCGGCGGGGTAATCCGCCGCCAGGTCGCGATGCGCTCGCAGTACTACGCGAAGAATCGCATCTCGCTGTATTTCGGTACCGCATCGTTCGTCGATGCGCACAACGTGCGCGTCACACTGCCCGATGG
>DAOLKH010000130.1:0-5722 GCA_035331685.1 Pseudomonadales bacterium | reverse complement strand
GATTGTTCTCTTCGAGTTGTGCGTTGAGCTCCTCCAGCGTCGTCGAGTGCGCGGCGAGTTCCCATCCGGCAGCGAAAACGCGCCCGCGGCCGCGCTCGAGATGGATCCCGATGTACGCGAACACCGTGGAGCTGAGCGCGATCACGGTCAGCAGCACCGATCGCGAGATCGGGTCGAGCCGTGTCTGCAGCAGGATGCCGGCTGCGGCGCATGCGAAGCCGCAGGCCTGCAGTGCGATCGCGGTGCGCGCCGATGTGCTGTGGAAGATCGCCACCGGCAGACAGATCATCGTGAACGCGGAGATATCGCCGCTGGTGGCGTCGAGCGTCGCCAGTGCGCCGGCCCCAGGCATCAGCAGCAGCATCCAGGCATCGTCCAGCAACTGCCGCAGACGGGGGTCGCGTACCCGCGCTCGCGGCCCTCCCAGGAAGCCCGCGAGCGCGATCAGCGCCAGATACGCAAACACCATCGCGTAGCCCTGCACCGTGCCACGCAGCCCGAGTTGCGCCATCGAACCGCCCAGCAGGTGCGCCACCAGCATCACGGACGCAATGCCGAGCAGCGGCATGGCGTAGTACCAGCGAACGCGGGCATTATGTTCGGCGCGGCTTTCGCGGTAGGCTGCCTGTGCCGCTGCGGTGGTTTCGCTCATGCGCTCATGCCTGGTCAAGGCCGGTGGATGTGCCCGGGATCGGTGTTGGCCAAAGGATAGACGAAGCGCCTGTGCGCAGACAGCGGCAGCGTGCCTGTGAGCAGGCTCGTCACAGATGGTTGCTGCCGGAATCGATGCGCAGATTCCAGGCTGTCACATTACGAATTCTTGCGCTATTTGGGCGGCAAAAGTATCATTTTGCGTCGATACAGTGGCATGAAGATACGATATCTCATTGGAGGATCAAATGCAGGAAGAGGTCGCCATACCGCAGGTGATGCCGCAACTGATCGCGTGGGCGGCAGCGACGCACGGTGAGCGTGCGGCACTCGTCGAAGGCGAATTGACGCTCGATTTCATCGCGCTGGCAGCCCGTTGCCGTGAGGCTTCGCGGGCGCTGGTCGCCGCCGGCATACGTCACGGCGATCGCATCGCGATCTGGGCACCGAACCGCCACGAGTGGATTCTTGCAGCCGTCGGCGCCCAGAGCATCGGGGCCGTGCTGGTGCCGCTGAATACGCGCATGAAGGGGGCGGAGGCCGCGTACATCCTGCAGCGCAGCGGGGCGCGGCTGCTGTTCACCGTGTCCGAGTTTGCCGGCAACCATTACCCGGAGATGCTCGAGAGCCAGGACCTGCCGGCACTCGAGCGCATCGTGCTGTTCGGTCAGGCGCGTGGTGCTCACGCAGGCTGGGATGATTTCGTCGCGCGGGGAGGCGCGGTGGCCGACGCGGAGGTCGAGCGACTGGCAGCGCGCGTGATGCCGCTGGATACGCTCGACCTGATGTTCACCTCGGGTACTACCGGCAAGCCGAAGGGCGTGATGTGCGGACACGCGCAGAATATCCGCAGCTTCGATACCTGGAGCCGCACCGTAGGCCTCACGGCCGGCGACAACTACCTGATCATCAACCCCTTCTTTCACTCCTTCGGTTACAAGGCCGGCTGGCTTGCGGCAATCATCCGCGGCGCGTGCATCCTGCCGGTGGCAAACTTCGATGTGACCGAGGTATTGCGCCGTATCCAGTTCGAGCGTGTCAGCATGCTGCCCGGACCACCGACGATCTACCAGTCGCTGCTCGCGCATCCAGAGCGTCAGAACTACGACCTGTCGTCACTGCGCCTTGCGGTCACCGGCGCTGCGTCGGTGCCCGTGGATCTGATCCGGCGCATGCGCAGCGAGCTGGGCTTCCACACGGTGCTTACCGCCTACGGGCTGACGGAAACCTGTGGTGTGGTCACGATCAGCGGGCTCGACGATGAGCCCGAGCTGGTCGCGACGACGGCTGGGCGCGCCATGCCGGGGGTAGAGGTGATCTGTGCCAACGCGGCCGGTGAGCCGGTGCCTGCCGGCGAGCCCGGCGAGGTGTGGGTGCGCGGCTACAACGTCATGAAGGGCTATTTCGACGATCCGATCGCGACTGCGGAGGCAATCACTCCCGATGGCTGGCTGAAGACCGGCGACATCGGCGTCCTGAACGCAGAGGGTTATCTGCGCATCACGGATCGCATCAAGGACATGTTCATCGTCGGCGGCTTCAACTGCTATCCGGCCGAGATCGAGAATCTGCTGTGTTCGCTCGACGGCGTCGCACAGGCAGCGGTGATCGGTGTGCCCGACGAGCGCATGGGGGAAGTGGCGAAGGCGTTCATCGTGCCGCGAGCGGACGCTGCGCTGACCGAACAGGGCGTGATCGACTGGTGCCGGCGCAACATGGCGAACTACAAGGTGCCGCGCAGTGTCGAGTTCGTTGTTGCGCTGCCGGTCAACGCGGCCGGCAAGGTGCAGAAGACCGTGCTGCGCGGGCAGCCCGCCTGACCACGGCGGCGAGCGCGCCATGAACGAGGCGTCGCCGCGCGAGCTGCGCCTCGCGCATATGGCCGGGCTGGACGAGACGGACCGGCGGCTGATCGAGCTGCTGCGCGCCGACGGCAGGATGGCGTTCCGTGCGCTGGCCGATACGCTCGATCTGACCGAATCCGCGGTGCGCGCGCGGGTGCGCCAGCTCGAATCGTCCGGTGCCATGAAGGTGGTTGCGGTGGCCGATGCCGAAGCGGTTGGCTACGAGTTGCTGCTGGCGGTCGGTGTCGAGGTCGACGGACGCCCGGCAATCGAGGTCGCCGAGGCGCTGGCCGCCATCGACGAGGTGTTTTCGGTCAGTCTGGTCATTGGCACGCACGATATCGAACTGCTGATGGTGGCGCGCGATCACGAGCATCTGGCGGAGCTCGTCACGGATCGGCTGGTGAACATCGCCGGAGTGCGCCGCATCCTGACCGGACTTGCCGTCGATGTATTGAAAAACCAGCCCGACTGGGTGCCATTCGATGACTGAGCGACGTCTCGACGAAGTCGACCAGCGCATCCTCGACCATCTGGTGCGTGATGCGCGCACCAGCAACCGGCGTATTGCGGAGGTGCTCGGGGTCACCGAAGGCACGGTGCGGGCACGCATCCGGCGCATGGAGGAAGAAGGGCAGATCCGGATCACCGCGATCACGAACATCCGCAAGCTGGTGAATCCGGCGCTGGCATTCATTCGCATCGAGGTGGAACGTGGCAGCTACAGCCGGGCGGTTGCCGAGGCGCTGGCGCGTGACCCGCAGATCGGTTTCGTCGCTATCATGGTCGGGCGTTTCGATATCCTGGCGATCACGATGGTGCAGTCGGCGGAGCAGTTGAGTGCGTTCCTGCACGCCAACGTGTATGCGATCGAAGGCGTGCGCCATGCCGAGTGCTCGCTGGGCGCGCGTTTCGTGAAGCACGACTACCGGATCAGTCGTATCGTGTCGTGCAGTACAGCGCGAGAGCGGCAAAATGCGTAGTGTGGCAGGGCGTCTCTGTTGCATTCCGGTTTTGATGCGGTCATCGCAAGCGATATGCGTAGAAAGCGGCGATTCATTTCGTTGATGGCCGGTCAAAAAGGTTATACTGTCGGCCCGTTGTCCGGCGAGGGTGAGGAAGCACCGCAATGAACAAGATGATGAGTGCGGCAGAGGTGATCGGTCAGCTGCGCGACGGCATGACGATCGGCATCGGAGGCTGGGGGCCGCGGCGCAAGCCGATGGCGCTGGTGCGCGAGATCCTGCGCTCGGATCTGCGTGATCTCACGGTGGTCGCGTACGGTGGTGCCGATGTGGGCATGCTGTGTGCGGCCGGCAAGGTGCGCAAGCTGGTGTTCGCCTTCGTGACACTGGACTTCATTCCGCTCGAGCCGTATTTCCGTCTGGCGCGTCAGCGCGGCGAGATCGAGGTGATGGAAATCGACGAGGGCATGTATCTGCTCGGCCTGCGTGCAGCGGCGATGCGCGTGCCGTTCCTGCCGACCCGTCTTGGTTTTGGCACCGACGTGCTGCGGCACAATCCGCAGATCAAGACGATCATGTCGCCGTACGCCGACGGACGCGAACTGGTCGCGATGCCGGCACTGCCGCTCGATGCGGCGCTGATCCACGTCGATCGTGCCGATGCGCGCGGGGTCTGCCAGATCAAGGGTCCCGACCATTACATGGACGATGTGATGGCACGTGCCGCAGCGAAGACCTACGTGAGCTGCGACGAGCTCGTCGATACCTCGTTCTTCGCCTCGCCCGAGGAGGCGCGCCACGTCCACTGGGAGCGTTCGGAAACCACCGGCGTGGTGCATATCCCTGGCGGCGCGCATCCCAGCAGCTGCAATCCGCTGTACGGCTTCGACGTGCCCCACTTCAAGGAGTACCAGGCGTCTGCCGCGGCCGAGAACGGCTGGGCAGAGTACATGAGCCGGTATGTGGGCGATTCCGAGGCACATTACCAGCAGGCGGTGGGCGGCCTGGACGCGATCCGCAAGCTTGCGCTTCCTGTGTACTGATCAGAGGTCTGCGACGATGGCAACGAGCGAATACACCCTGGCGGAACTGCTGATCTGCGCGGCTTCCGAGGCCTGGCGTCACGACGGCGAAGTGCTTGCCACCGGCATCGGCACGGTTCCGCGCCTGGCTGCATCACTGTCGATGCTGACCTCGAATACGGATCTGCTGATGACCGACTCCGAGGCCTTCCTGCTGTCGGTGCCGAATCCGATGGGCCCGCGTCCGGCCGATTTCCGCCCGCAGTACGAGACGTGGATGGGCTTCTCGCGGATCTTCGACAACGTCTGGGGCGGCAAGCGGCATGCGATGGTCGGCCCGACCCAGATCGATCGTTTCGGTCAGGCGAACATCTCGTGCATCGGCGACTATGCGAAGCCGAAGGCGATGATGCTGGGCGTGCGCGGCTTTCCCGGCAACTCGATCAATCACGCCAACTCGTTCTTCGTGCCCGCGCACAGCACCCGCGTGTTCAAGGACGGTGAGTGCGATGTGGTGGCCTCGATCGGCTACAACCCGGCGCGGATGCCGAAGGGCTATGCGATGGAAGAGCTGGTCGATATCCGGCTGGTGATCACCGATCTGTGCGTGATGGACTTCGGCGGACCGGATCACCAGCTTCGGCTGCGTTCGCTGCATCCGGGCATCAGTGCCGAGCAGGTCGTGCAGAACACCGGTTTCCCGATCTGTATTCCGGGCGATGTGGTGACCACGCCGGCGCCCACGGCCGCGCAGCTCGAGGTGATCCGCCGCATGGATCCGCACAATCTGCGCGCGCGCGAGATCAAGGACAACCCGCCGGGCGATCGCTCGGCTCGCTGACAGCGACGGAGGCAAACCGTGCTCGATACCCGTCTGACCGAGCTGCTTGGCTGCCGCTATCCGGTGGTACAGACCGCGATGGGCTGGATTGCCGATCCGAAGCTGGTCGCCTCGACCTGCAACGCCGGCGGTTTCGGCTTCCTGGCCGGTGCGACCATCCCTGCCGAGCAGATGGAGCGCGACATCCTGCGCACGAAGGAGCTGACCTCGCAGCCGTTCGGCGTGAATTTCCATATGTACCAGCCGAACGCAGCGGACATCGTCGCGCTCGTCGTGAAACACGGTGTGCGTGCAGTGAGCTACAGCCGTTCGCCGGGCAAGGAGTTCATCCGCAAGCTGAAGGATGCCGGCGTCGTCTGCATGCCGACCGTCGGTGCCGTGAAGCACGCGGTCAAGGCG
>DAOLKH010000129.1:0-5770 GCA_035331685.1 Pseudomonadales bacterium | reverse complement strand
GTATTGCTCCCAGGATTCCCAGTTGCCCTTCTGGGCATCGCCGGGGAAGAGGAGATCGACACTGCACGGCTGTTCGACCAGATCGTGGTCGACAAGCAGCGGCTGCGTGCTTCGGTGCAGCGTGCGCTGCGCAACAGGCCACAGGTCACTCTGCGCGAGCTGCTCGAAACCGAGCCGCTGCTGCACGGTCTGGCCGAACTGGTGGGGTATCTGGAGCTGGCGCACGCCGGGGCAGAAAGCGGCGGTGCTGTCGATGGTTTGCGTGCGCTGATCGATGAAGCCGTGATGGAGCCGATCCGGTGGCAATCCCGTGATGCGCAGGAAAAGGCGGTGGTGCGCGAAACGCGTGTGCCGCGAGTGATCTTCACGCGCTGAAACCCCGTGCGGGCCGAGACGAAAGGAATACACGAGATGATGGACATCGGCGAGGCGATCGAGGCACCGCCCGACAGCCTCCCCGTCGTACCCGAGTTGTCACAGCTGATGGTGCAACTGCTGAAGGGGGTGCTTTACAGAGAGGACGATGAGCGGCTGTGGGCGAGCCTGCTGCGCCTGCAGGCCCGGGTGCGTGAGCAGGCTGCCGTGTTGTTGCTCGATCTGGTACTGGACGAGGCCGAAGGCCATGCATTTCTGAAGAGTCGTCCGGATGCGGACGAAGCAGCGGGCGCGCCACGGCTGCCGCGGCTGGTGGCTCGGCGTCAGTTGTCGTATCCGGTGAGCCTGATGCTTGCGCTGGTGCGCAAGCGCATGGCCGAATCCGACGCCGGCGGTGGTGATACGCGGCTCGTCCTTTCGCGCGACGAGATCGCCGAGCTGATGCGGGTGTTCCTGCCTGACGGTACCAACGAGGCGCGCCTGGTGGATCAGGTCGATGCGACGATCTCGAGGGTCGTCGATCTGGGCTTTCTGCGTCGGCTCAAGCCGGCAACCGGCAGCACGGATCGTGGACACGTCGAGGTGCGGCGCATCCTGAAGGCCTTTGTCGACGCGCAGTGGCTGGCCGAGTTCGACGCCCGGCTCGAGGTCTACCGCACGGCACTCGCGACCGTATCCGGTGCGGGGCAGGGTGGAACCGCAAGGAGAGAGCCAATCGATGAATGAGGCGCTGGCGCTGGATTTCGTGGGCGACGACACCCGTGTCGGCTTTCGGCTGGCCAGACTCGAGGTGCTGAACTGGGGCACCTTCGACCGGCGCGTGTGGTGCTACGAACTCGATGGGCGCAACGGGCTGCTGACGGGAGACATCGGTTCGGGCAAGTCGACGCTGGTCGACGCGGTCACCACGCTGCTGGTTCCGGCGCAGCGTGTGGCCTACAACAAGGCGGCTGGCGCCGATGCGCGCGAGCGTTCATTGCGCTCCTACGTGCTCGGTCACTACAAGAGCGAGCGCAACGAGGCGACGGGCAGCGCACGCCCGGTGGCGCTGCGCGATGCGAGCAGTTATTCGGTGATCCTGGCCGTCTTTCGCAACGAAGGCTACGACCAGGTCGTGACGCTGGCGCAGGTGTTCTGGCTGAAGGACTCGCAGGCGCAACCGGTGCGCCTGTATGTGGCAGTGGAGCGCGAACTGGCGATCACCGCCGACTTCAGCGGTTTCGGCAGCGACGTCACCGCGTTGCGCAAGCGCCTGCGTGCCGGTGGTTGTGAACTGTTCGACAGCTTTCCGCCGTATGGGGCGTGGTTTCGCCGGCGCTTCGGTATCGAACACGAACAGGCGCTGGAGCTGTTCCACCAGACGGTATCGATGAAATCGGTGGGGAATCTCACCGACTTCGTGCGCAGCCACATGCTCGAACCCTTCGATTCGGGGCAACGCATCGAGGCGCTGATCCACCACTTCGACGATCTGGACCGTGCGCACCAGGCGGTGCTGAAGGCCAAGCGCCAGCTCGAGTTGCTGGGACCGCTGGTTGACGATGGCAGGCGTCATGCGGCGCTGGTCACGGCGATCCGGGGCTGGCGCGAAGGGCGTGATGCGCTGCGCGCGTACTTCGCCCGCCTGAAGGGTGAGCTGCTGGACCGGCGCCTGGAACTGCTGCACGAGGAGGCGACAAGAGTCGATGCACGCATCGAACGCCTGGACAACGAGCGTGATGCGCAGCGCACCGAAGTGTCCCGACTGGAGCGTGCGTTGCGTGACAATGGCGGTGATCGTCTGGAGCAGTTGGCAGCCGATATCCGTCGACTGGAACACGAGAAGACCCAGCGCCAGCAAAAGGCCGATCGTCACAGCGCCTTGCTTGCCCGTATCGACGAGACGCCACCGGCTGACGAATCGGCCTTCTTCACCCAGTCGCAGGGCATCGCCACGCGCGCCGATGGTTTGCGCGAACGCATCGCCGATCTGGACAACCGCGAACGCGAAGAGGACTTTGCGTTTCGCAAGGGGCGCGAGCAGCACGCCGATCTGACGGCTGAGATCGAGAGCCTGCAGCGGCGCAAGAGCAATATCGACACGGCACAGGTCCGCATTCGTGAAGCGCTGTGTACCGCGCTGGCGATCGACGAGGAAGAACTGCCGTTTGCGGGTGAGCTGATCCAGGTACGCGAGGACGAGCGTGAGTGGGAGGGTGCCGCCGAGCGGCTGCTGCGCAGCTTCGGTCTGGCGTTGCTGATTCCGGATGCGCACTACAGGACGGTCGCGGACTGGGTTGACCGCCAGCATCTGGGTGCGCGGCTGGTGTATTTCCACGTGCGCCAAAGGAAGCTCACACCGGGGGCTGTGCTGCATCCGCAGTCGCTGGTCAGGAAGCTGCTCATCAAGCCGGACTCGCCGCATTACGAGTGGCTGGAACAGGAGTTGCGCAACCGCTTCGACGTCGCGTGCTGCGACGGCGGCGAGCAGTTCCGCCGCGAGGCACGTGCGATCACGCGCGCCGGGCAGATCAAGGACCCGAGTGGACGCCATGAAAAGGACGACCGCAGCCGCATCGACGATCGCAGCCGCTACGTACTCGGCTGGAGCAATGCCGACAAGCTGCGTACGCTGCGTGACCAGCGCGAGCGACTGGAGCGGCAGTTGGCAACACTCGGGCAGCGCATCGGCGAAATCCAGCAGGCGCGCAAGGAGCTGCAGGGTCGACTGGAGACGCTCGCCCGGCTGGAGGAGTTCACGCGTTTTGCTGATATCGACTGGATGAGTCTTGCGCGCGAGATCGCGGCGCTCGCCGACGAACACGCTCGACTGCAGGTGGCATCGAACGTGCTGCAGGAGCTGGGAGCGCAGTTGCAGACGGTGCAACAGCGTCTGAACGAGATCGATGCGAAGCGCGCGGAGGCGCTCGGCAAGCGCGGTGAAATCAGGAGCCGACGCGAGACGGCAGAGGAACTGCGCGATCAGGCGCGGGTGGCGTGGGACGCAGCGCCGCTGCCCGATGCGCAGATCGAACGGCTGGACGGCTGGCGCAGTGAGGCACTCGGCGAGCACCAGCTCTCGGTCGAGTCGTGCGACAACCGCGAGCAGGAGCTGCGCAAGTGGCTGCAGGATCGCATCGACGCCGAGGACAGGCGTCTTGCCCGGCTCACCGAGCGCATCGTCAACGCCATGCGTGGTTTCAATGAGGAATTCAAGCTCGAGACCGCCGAGATCGACGTGAGCCTGGCTGCGCTCGGCGAATACGAACGCATGCTCGCGACCCTGCAGGGCGACGATCTGCCGCGTTTCGAGGCGCGTTTCAAGGAACTGCTGAACGTCAACACCATCAACGAAATTGCCAACTTCAATGCCCAGCTCGCACGCGAGCGCGAGACGATCCGTGAGCGCGTCGACTTCATCAACCAGTCGTTGCAGTCGATCGACTACAACCCGGGCCGCTACATCCGGCTGCTCGCCCAGCCGAGCCCGGACACCGAGGTTCGCGACTTCCAGCAGGATCTGCGTGCCTGTACCGAAGGGGCGGTGACAGGGTCGAACGACGAGCAGTATTCCGAAGCGAAGTTTCTGCAGGTCAAGGCGATCATCGACCGTTTCCGTGGTCGCGAGGGTCTTGCAGATGTGGATCGTCGCTGGAGCACCAAGGTCACCGACGTGCGCAACTGGTTCCTGTTCTCGGCCAGCGAGCGCTGGCGCGTCGATGACGCCGAGCACGAGCACTACTCGGACTCCGGCGGCAAGTCGGGCGGGCAGAAGGAGAAACTCGCCTACACCGTGCTGGCTGCGAGCCTCGCCTACCAGTTCGGGCTGGAGTGGGGCGCGGTGCGTTCGCGTTCGTTCCGCTTCGTGGTGATCGACGAGGCGTTCGGGCGTGGCTCGGACGAGTCGGCGCAGTACGGTCTGCGTCTGTTCCAGCAGCTCAACCTGCAACTGCTGATCGTCACACCGTTGCAGAAGATCCACATCATCGAGCCGTTTGTCTCGAGCGTGGGCTTCGTGCACAACGAGGGTGGCAGTGATTCGCGGCTGCGCTGCCTGACGATAGAGGAATATCGGGCGCAGAAGTCTGCAGAAAAAGTTGCTGTCCCGTGAGCTGGACTACACCGGCCGATCTGCGTGCGCAGGTTCTGCGCCTGTGGGACCGTGGCGAATTGCTGCGCGCGGCGGTGTCGGATGGCGTTGCCTGGCCGCTGCGCCTCACCCTGAAGTCCCCGGGCGCCTCCGATCTCTCAAACCGTTTCGAGGCGGTACGCGACTGGGTGCAGGCGATTTCCGCCACACCGTACGTGCGCATCGAGTGGCGCGAATGGAACCATCGGGTGCAGGGCAGGCAGCGGCTGCCGGACTCGGTGTGGGTCGATGTGCTCGCGGATGCCGTTGCCTGGATCGGCAAGACGCGCCAGTTGGAGCGCTTCGGGCAACTGTGGCAACAGACGGCGAGCGCGCAGCCGACGCTGCTCGCGTGGCTGTCCAGGCGTCCGCTGCAGGCGCTGGAGCTCTGCGATCGCTGGGATCGCCTGCTGGCGGTCGTCGGGTGGTTGCAGGCACATCCCCGTCCGGGTGTGTATCTGCGCCAGCTCGATGCACCCGGCGTCGACAGCAAGTTCATCGAGGCGCATCGGGGTGTGCTTGGCGAGCTGCTGGATCTGGCCTTGCCAGCGGCTGCCGTCGAGAGTACGGCGAGCGGGGTGTCGCAGTTCACGCGACGGTTCGGTTTTCTGGACAAGCCGGTGCGGATCCGCTTCCGGCTGCTCGACCCGACGCTGTCCGTTCTGCCGGGCTGCAGCGGACTTTGTGATCTGACACTGGACGCGACGAGTTTCGCTGTGCTCGCCTTACCGGTCGAACGGGTGTTCATCACCGAAAACGAAACCAATTTCCTGGCTTTTCCTGTGCTCGAACGAGCGATCGCGCTGTTTGGCGCCGGCTACGGGTGGGAGGCGCTCGCGCAAGCGCAGTGGTTGCGCCGTTGCGCGCTGTACTACTGGGGTGATATCGACACGCACGGTTTCGCGATTCTGGATCAGTTGCGCAGTCACTTCCCGCACGTGGCATCGATGCTGATGGATCGCGAGACCTTGCTCGAACACCGTGCGCACTGGGGTGAAGAGCCCGACCCGGTGTGTCACGATCTCATGCGTCTGACGCCGGACGAGGCCGTGGTGTACGACGAGCTCCGCTTCGATCGCCTGCAGCTGCAGTTGCGGCTGGAGCAGGAGCGAATCGGTTTCGGTTGGCTGAATCGGCGGTTGCGCGCGCTCCTGTCCGTTCCTGCCGATCCACCGTAGGGGCGAGCGGCCGCTCGCCCGTGCATCTGGGGGGGGCGAGCGGCGGCTTCGTACGGGCGAGCGGCGGCTTCGTACGGGCGAGCGGCGGCTTCGTACGGGCGAGCGGCGG
>DAOLKH010000128.1:0-5771 GCA_035331685.1 Pseudomonadales bacterium | reverse complement strand
GTTGGCTCGCCTGCCCGTCGATCCGCGCGTCGCACGCATGCTGCTGGCTGCGGCCGAACTCGGCGTGTTGGCCGAGATGCTCGTGGTCAGTGCATTCCTGAGCATCCAGGATCCGCGTGAGCGTCCGGTAGAGCGCCAGCAGGCAGCGGATGAAAGCCATCGCCGTTTTGCGTGTCCGACCTCGGATTTCGTCAGCGTGCTGCGGTTGTGGGAGTACGTCGAGGAGCGGCGCCAGGCGCTGAACGCCAGCCAGTGGCGGCGGCTGTGCCAGCGCGAGTTCCTGTCGTTCCTGCGCCTGCGCGAGTGGCGCGACATCCACCACCAGTTGCGACTGACATGCCGCGAGCTCGGGCTGACGGAAAACCATGCACCGGCCGCGGAGGAGGCGCTGCACCGCGCGGTGCTCGCGGGCATGCTCACGCACATCGGTACCCGCACCGAGGAGCGTGACTACGAAGGCGTGCGTGGAAGGCGGTTTGCGATCCATCCCGGATCGGCGGTGTTTCGCAAGGCGCCCAGGTGGATCGTCGCCGCCGAGCTGGTCGAGACCACGCGTGTCTATGCGCGCGGCGTGGCCGCGGTCGAGCCGGAGTGGGCGCTGCCGTGGGCCGAGCATCTGCTGAAGCGCGAACACCACTCGCCGCACTGGTCGGTGCGTGCAGGCAAGGTGCTCGCCAACGAGCGCGTGCGCCTGTTCGGACTGGTGCTCAGCGATCGAGGCAACGTCGATTACGGGCGCATCGACCCCGCCGAGGCGCGGCGCATCTTCATCCGCAGTGCGCTGGTCGAGGGCGATTACCGCAGCCGCCAGAAGTTCTGGCTGCATAACCGCGCACTGCTCGACGAAATCGGGGAACTCGAGGCCAAAGGCCGACGGCGCGATCTGTTGGTGGATGATGCGGTGATCCACGAGTTCTATGACGAGCGCCTGCCGGAAGCGGTGCACGATCATCCTTCGCTGGAGAAGTGGCTGCGTGGAGCACTGGTGCAGGATCCGGATGTCCTGTGCATGCAGTGCGAGGTCCTGCTGCGCCGTCTCGATGCAACACCGAGCGTGGCCCAGTTCCCCGACAGCCTGCGGTGGCGCGAGTGGGGTGTGCCGCTCGTATACCGCTACGAACCGGGTCATCCGGCGGACGGGGTAACTGCTGTGGTACCACTGGCGCTGCTCGATCAGTTTCCGCGCCATTTGCCCGAATGGCTGGTACCCGGCCTGCTGCGCGACAAGCTGATCGCACTGCTGAAGGGGCTGCCGAAGCACTGTCGCAAGGCGTTGGTACCGGTGCCGGACACGGTCGATATGCTGCTGTCACGGCTGCAGTCCTGCGACACCGCGCTCGTCGAGGCGTTGGCGGTTCTGCTCGCGCGTGAGCGCAGTGTGGTGGTGCCACGTGATGCGTGGCAGGAAGATGCATTGGATCCGTTCTACCGCATGAACCTGCGCGTGCAGGATGCCGACGGCACGGTGATCGCCGAAGGGCGCGATATCGCCGCGATTCGCCTTGCGCTTGCACCGCGCGTGAAGACCGAGGTGCAGCGGGCCGCACCGGCAGCGTACGCGCGAGGCGGCATCACGCGCTGGGATATCGGCGCGCTGCCCGAGGTGGTGCGGGTTGCGGGCAAGGCGCTCGACGTGCCCGGCTATCCGGCGCTGCGCGACGCTGGCGATACGGTCGCAACCGAAACCTTCCCGGATGCCGTCGAGGCGCTGGCGACGCACCGCGCGGGGGTGCGTCGTCTGTTGCTGATCGAGTGTGGGCAGGCTGCAACGTGGTTGCGTCGCAACCTGCTGAAGGATCCACGCATCGGGCTGCAATGGGGTGCGGGATTCGACCGTACGGCATGGGTCGAGGACCTGTTGCTTGCGGCGATCGAGAGCTGCCTGCCGGCGGACGATGCGGAACTGCCGCGCGAACCGCAAGCCTACCAGGCGCTGCTTGCGCGCTGCGGCAAGGAGATCACACCACGCGCAGGCGCACTGGAGAAGCTGCTCGGACGCATCGCCGCCATGCGTCACGCGGTCCAGAAGCAACGAGCGGTGCTCGAGCGTCCGGCATTCGCAGCCAGTCGGTACGATGTCGAACAGCAACTCGCCGCGCTGTTCGCGCCGGGCTTCCTGTACCGGACCCCGGCGCGTTGGCTTGATCGGTTTCCGGTGTATCTCGAGGCGCTGGCGCTGCGGCTGGAAAAGTTGCCGCTGCGGCTGGCGCGCGACCTCGAGGCGGTGCGTGAGCTCGACGGGTTGACGCAGCGCCTGTTGCGCCACCTGGAGCAGGCTCGTGGCGGAGTGGCGGCCGCAGCCCGTGTCGCCGAGTACCGCTGGATGCTCGAGGAGTACCGGGTGTCGCTGTTTGCCCAGCAGATCGGAACGATTGCGCCGGTTTCCGTGAAGCGCCTCGACAGGCTCTGGGACGACTCGATCAGGGCAGGTTGAGCGACCGGCAGGGCAGGAGGGGATCGGCTACACTTGCCGGCCCGATATCCTACCGAACCGTGCCGATGGCCGTTGCCCTCAGACAGGAATCCTCGATGGTCCCCGTGACCGGCAAGGTGCAGTTGCACCTGCGCCGGCTGTGGTGCGGGGACAAGGGGCGTGGCGAGCCGGTGCTGATGCTGCATGGCGCGGCCGAGGACGGCCACATCTTCTATTCCCATTCCGGTCTGGGGCTTGCGTGCTGGCTGGCGCGCAATGGCTGCGAGGTGTTCGTGCCCGACCTGCGTGGCAAGGGAAAGAGCTGGCCGGCGATCAACCAGCACAGCGATTTCGGCTTCCACGAGATCATCACCCAGGACATTCCGGCACTGGCTGCGACAGTGGGGCGGCTCGCGGGCGGGCGCGAACAGACCTGGATCACGCATTCCCTGGGTGGTGTGCTTGCGGTGGCCTCACTGGCCCGCAGTGGAGCCGAAGCGCTCGGTGTGCGTCAGCTTGCGCATTTTGCCGCGCGCCGCCGGGTACGTGCCGGTGGTCTGCGACGCCGGTTGCTGATCGATCTGCTGTGGAACCGGATCGGACGCATCGCGGTTGCCGCGGAAGGCTACCTGCCGGCACCCGCGTTGCGACTCGGTACCGCGAGAGAGTCCGAACGCTGCTTCCTCGATGGGCTGCGCTGGGCACGCGAGGCCGCGTGGCTCGATCCCGAGGATGGTTTCGACTACGGTGCGACGCTCGCCGCCGGCGTGTGGCCGCGCAGCCTGTATTTCGCCTCGGCAGCCGATCGCGCGTTCGGTCACCCCGAGGATGTACGGGATTTCATGCATGAAATCGGTCACCACGACGGGCGGATGCTGATCGTCGGCAGCGCTGCCGGCGGTGGTGCCGACTACTCGCACACCGGGATGTTGTTGCGCCCGGAGGCGGAGGCCGAGCTGTTTCCGCAGTTGCTGGAATGGATGCGCGAGGCATGATCGGCCGGAGAGACCGTCCTCTGCGTGCTAGACTGTGCGGGCTGAAGGGGGACGAAAGCGGTACGATCCGATGACGACGACACGGCGGTACACGAGCACACTGTTGCTGGGTACGGGGCTGCTGCTCGCAGCACTGGCAGCGCACGCGAGCGGGGCTGCAGATGATCCATGGGAAGGGTTCAACCGGCATGTATTTGCGTTCAACGAGTTTCTGGACCGCGGATTGCTGAAACCGGTAGCGAGGGGCTACCGGGTGGTCACGCCGCATTTCGTCGATCGGGGTGTAAGCAATTTTTTCTCGAACCTCGGTGAAGTGCCGAGCTTCGCCAACCACCTGTTGCAGGGACATCTGTGTGATGCCGGCCTGGATGTGGGGCGCTTCGTAGTCAACAGCACGCTGGGAATCGCCGGACTGTTCGATGTTGCGAGCCACATGGGCATCCAGCAGAAGACGACCGACCTCGGAGTCACGCTGGCACGCTGGGGAATGGGTTCGGGACCGTATCTGGTACTGCCGTTCTTCGGTCCGAGCACGGTGCGTGACGGCATCGGCGCTGGCGGAGACTGGTTCCTCGAGCCGGTCACCTACCTCGAGGACGATACGGCGCGCTGGTCGCTGCGTACCCTGGAGGTGGTGGATCAGCGCGCCGATCTGCTCGAGGCCGAACAAATGGTCGTCGGTGATCGTTATGTGTTCCTGCGCAACATCTACCTCAAGCGCCGCCAGCTCCTGATCGAAGGTGGGCCCCGGGAACCCGATTTCGATGACGGCTTTGACGACGAGTTCGGGGACGAGGCACCCTGATCGACATCATGCTTCGATGGTTTGCCGCGAATCGCAGTCGCGTGGAACAAGGGCTGCGGCGTCGCGCAATACATCGATGCCGGCCCCCGACCGATACGCGTTTTCGGCGATGTAGCGGCGGAAGCGCTTGCCGCCAGGGCAGCCGTGGAACAGCCCCAGCACATGGCGGCTGATCTGGCACAGCCGGCGTCCGGCAGCGATTTCGCGTGCCACGTACGGCAGGAACGCTTCGAGTGCCTGGTGACGCGTCTGTACGGGGTCGGTCTCGCCGAACAGCCGTGAGTCCACTTGCGCAAGCAACCAGGGGTCGTGGTACGCACTGCGCCCCAGCATCACTCCGTCGACGTGGTGCAGGTGATCCTCGCACGCGTCGAGTGAGTCGATACCGCCGTTGATCACGATCTGCAACTGCGGGAACTCGCGTTTCAGGCCATATACGATCGGGTAGCGCAGCGGCGGGATCTCGCGGTTCTCCTTCGGGGACAGGCCATGCAGCCATGCCTTGCGTGCGTGCACGATCACGGTCCGCGCTCCCGCAGAGGCAACCGTGGCAACGAAATGCACAAGCTCTTCCGGCGAGTCGCGGTCGTCGATGCCAATGCGGCACTTCACGGTGACCGGCACGTCCGCTACCGCCTGCATCGCAGCCACGCAGTCGCCAACCAGCGCCGGTTCAGCCATCAGGCACGCTCCGAAGCGCCCGGACTGCACGCGGTCCGACGGGCAGCCTACGTTCAGGTTGATTTCGTCATAGCCGTATTCGACCCCGACGCGGGCAGCAGTGGCGAGTTCATGCGGGTCGCTGCCACCGAGTTGCAGGGCGAGAGGATGCTCTGCGGCATCGAAGCCGAGCAGGCGATCGCGTTCGCCGTGCATGATCGCAGCGCTGGTCACCATCTCGGTGTAGAGTAATGCGCGCCGCGACAGCAGGCGCGCGAAATAGCGGAAATGGCGATCGGTCCACTCCATCATCGGTGCTACGCAGAAGCGATGCGAGGGCGTAAGGTGGCTTCGTTGCTGTATCGGTTCCATGGCGGCGCAATTATCCATGAAGAGGGTGCCGGCTTCGACCTGCCCCGCGCGTGCCATGCCGGGTGACGCACGGACTGGCCGCACGGCGAGCGATGACGGGAATGATGCGATGGGCGACGCAGGGCAGACGGCGGAGCAGAAGATCACGGCGTGGTTGTACGCGCACCTGGGCGGCCGTGTACTCGGCATCGAACGCCAGACGCGCTGGCGTCCGGTGTGGTTCATCGATCTGGAGCGTGACGGCGAGCGGCTCGCGCTGTGCGTGCGCGGCGAACGTACCGACATGCCGATGGTGTTTCCGCTCGATCACGAAATGCGCTTCCAGTCGCTGCTGCACGGCTTTGGCATTCCAGTGGCTCGCGTATACGGCTGGATCGACGACCCGCGCGCCTACGTGATGGACCGCG
The DNA here is from genome assembly GCA_035331685.1 of Pseudomonadales bacterium. Taxonomy (GTDB): domain Bacteria; phylum Pseudomonadota; class Gammaproteobacteria; order Pseudomonadales; family UBA5518; genus UBA5518. The sequence goes on along the minus strand of DAOLKH010000128.1, from coordinate 119 downwards.
TTGGCGGGTGCGAGGATTTCGCTGCGGCAGGCGGGGAAGAGCGGCGTGCGGTCGTCGATCATTACCTGCAGATCCTGGCGGCACTGCATGCGCTGCCGCTCGATCCCTTCGTGGCTGCC
>DAOLKH010000127.1:0-5782 GCA_035331685.1 Pseudomonadales bacterium | reverse complement strand
CAACCATTTGCGCGAGCGCCACGGCGAGGAAGACTTCACGATCTTCACGCAGGAAGACATGCTGGCAAGCCTGGACAAGATCCTCGGCGTGCTGCGCTTCGCGATAGCGGCAATCGGCGGTGTCGCGCTGCTCGTCGGCGGTGTCGGCGTACTCACGATCATGAATACCGCCCTGGGTGAGCGCATCGCGGAAATCGGCCTGTTACGTGCGCTCGGTGCGCTGCGTCGCCAGATCACGCTGCTGTTTCTGGGCGAGGCGGTGCTGATCGCCGCGCTCGGCGGCGTGCTCGGGTTGCTTGCAGTGCTGGTTCTGGTGGCGCTGGCACGCACGGCCATACCTGGCCTGCCGATAGCCGTCGAACCGCTGTATGTGCTGCTTTCACTCGGGCTGAGCTGTGGAATCGGATTGATTGCGGGGATCGTTCCGGCATTGAACGCAGCCAACCAGGACCCCATCGAGGCGCTGCACGACGAGTGATCGAGGTGCCCGCAGCACATCCCGGCGAATCAGCCCATGTTCGTGCGAGGTGTGACGGCTTCGGCCATGCAGTCAGGGCAGTCAGGCGGTCCTGCGACGAAACGCATGGAACACCCACACGCAGGCGACAAGCACCAGGCTCGCACAGCCCTGGTGCATCACCGCAGGCAGCAGCGGCACGACCTTCAGCAGGGTATAGACTCCGAGCAGGTATTGCGTCAGCACGAGCAGCATCAACGCAGCCGCGCTCTGACGCTGCACGAGCGAATAGCGTCCGGCACGCACATGCAGCCAGAAGCCGATGACCAGCGCCAGCAGAACGGTGCCGAGCCAGCGGTGCACGAACTGCACGGTCGCGGCGCTCTCGAACAGGTTCAGCCACCTTGGCTCCATCGCCATTACCGCCGTGGGGATCCAGCGATCCCCCATCATCGGGAAGGTGTTGTAGCCCCAGCCGGCACGCAGCCCCGCGACAAAGGCACCGTAGACGATCTGCAGCAACAGCACGATCCCGATCGCCGGCAGGACTCCGCGCGGCGCGCGGCCAACCCGTGTTTCGCGGCCTGTCGTGCGCAGCAACAACTGCAGCCAGAACAGGTAGCACATGATCAGGAACGCAATGCCCAGATGCGCCGCCAGACGGTAGTGACTGACCCGTGGCTCGTCGACCAGGCCGCTTTTCACCATGAACCAGCCCATCGCACCCTGCATCCCGCCGAGCAGCAACGCGCCGAGCAGCGCCCAGCGCAGGCGCACGGACAGACAGCCACCCGCCCAGAACCACAGGAACGGCAGCAGAAACACCATGCCGATCGTCCGTCCGAGCAGCCGGTGCACATACTCCCAGAAAAAAATCCCCTTGAACTCGGCAAGCGTCATGTCCGGGTGATCGACGCGAAACTGCGGATACTGCTGGTACTGTTCGAATGCGTGCATCCACTGCTGTTCGCCGAGCGGCGGCAGCGTACCCATGATCGGTGCCCACTCGACGATCGACAGTCCCGATCCGGTCAGACGGGTCACTCCGCCGACGATCACCATCGAGAACACCATCGCGATCAGCAGCCAGATCCAGCCGAAGATTGCCTTGCGCGAACCACGAATATCATCAGGATTCATCGGTTGTGTGCTCCATCGGCGGGCTTTGCTGCCGGCCTTTCGTCCTGGATGTAGTCAGCGAGTGGCTTCGTCGCTTCGCCTGCAACGTAATCGGAGACCTTGAACGCCCAGCCATCGATACGCTGTGCCAGACGTGCGGCCTCTTCGCGTACTGCAAGTGGTGACTGCGTTGGCTCCGTTGCAGGCTTTGCGGCGCTGTCCTCCGGCGCATCCGGCGGCACCCGGGTTGCATCAACGCGCACTGCGAGCGTCATCCAGTTGCCGTCGGCGGCCTTGTGCGCACGAGCCTCGATCTGCAGTCCGTCGAAACACGTGATGCGTGTCAGCACCGCATCCGCGTAATCGCCTTCGGTTGCCTTGCGCACATCTTCGGGTTCCATGGTGAGAATCGAGCGTGCGGCAGCGTCAAAGACGCTGATGTAGCGCGGTGCCTTGCCGGCAGGCAGGGATTGCGCATTCAGCGAAGCGTCGTCTCCCGAGGTGTTGCGCGTGGCGAGGAACTCCTGCTGGCCACCGAGTTCGCGTTCGACCGTTGCCACTCGCGTGAACGCCACACCGAGCAGCCTGCGCTCGATCCAGTCCGCAGGCTCGGCGAGCGGCTGTGGCGCCGTGTCGATCAACCACGCCTGCTGTTCGTTCGCTGCGCGCACGAAACGTCCCCCGCGCACCCCTCCGCTGTTGCCGATCAGGACACGTACGATTGGCTCGTCGCCGCCAGCCCACACCTCGACCTGCACCGCGTCGGTGTCCGGACGTTCGATATCGACCAGTCCGAGCCGCCCCAGATACTCCGGCTGCGACGTCTTGCGCTCGATCAGCCGTGCACTGGCGAGTGCATCGAGCAGCGTCTGCAGTTGCCTGAAATCGGCCGGAAAGCCGTCGCGTTCTTCGATACCCCAGTGCTCGCCTTCACGCACCAGCGTGACGACGCTCGCGCCAGAACGCAGCCGTACCTTGTTCACCTGCGCCAGCCTGGTCGCCAGCTCCGGCAACCAGCGTTCCTGCGTCTGCCACGCAGGAGCATGCTGATCGTGGTAGCCGAAGATCGTCACCAGCGCGACCATTGCGGCAACCACACCCGCTGCCAGCGCAAGCCTGCTTTTCTGGTTCATCCGCATCAGCGCGTCCTCGCGTGGCGCACGAACGCGAAACGGTGCCGCGAACGCCAGCGGTGCCACAGCGCAAGCACCAGCGTGAGCAGCAACGGCATCACGACGATGTTCAGCACTTTCAGCAGCATTCCGAGGCGTTCGATGTCGCGGTCGAGCTGATGGCGTACGTCGCGCAGTTGCTTGCGAATCTTGAGTTTTTCGTCCTGGAAGCGCAGCAGTGTCTGCTCCTGCTCTCCCGACAGCACCAGCTGGTTGCTCTCCTGCTTGCTGCGCTGCAGTTCACCGAGCTGGCGTTCCGTCTCGTCGAGGCGCTGTTGCAACAATTCGGCGCTCTCGCGATAGCGCGCATCGGCGCTGCGGCGGATCTGCTGCACGAGTTCGAACGGGCGTGTGTAGCGACCGCGGCTGCGGATGCCGATCAGTTCCGAGCTGCCCGAAAGATTCTCGACGGCATTGTGTGCGAACGCGCCGTTATCGGCCCACGCCGATGCAACCTTCTGTCCGAAGAAATCCTGCACCTGGACCCAGAACCGGTCTGCGAGCAGGTCTGCATCGGCGACCACGATCACGTTGATATCGGCAGCCTCGGCCACGTGCTCGCGTCCCTCGACCTGTGGGCCGTCAAAAGCGGATTTCACCGCACCGCTGATACGTGCGGCGAGCGTGAGACGTCTGCCCACGGGGGTGAATCCATCGAGCAGCTTGCGGGGATCACTCGTCATCTGCACCTGCACCGCATCGAGCAAGCCTGCCTGTTCGCTCGTCTGCAGCAGCGGTTCGAATTGCGTGTGTGCGCCCTTGACAGGTTCCAGTGCACCGGCCATTCCGAGATTGATCGACTCGAGACTACCGCTCACCACGTCGGCTCTGGCGATGTTGTCCGGTCCCAGACCCAGAAAGGCGATATGCGCAACCGGCGTACGATCCGCCGCGGTGCTGATCTGCAAGGCGGTGGCAGGATCACCGACGACCTTGTCGCTTGCGAATTCGACACCCCAGGCAGCAAACAGCTCCGACAGGCTCGATGCAGTCTCACCGGGCCCCTGCTCCAGCGGATTGGCCGAGGTACGCGCGGATTCGCAATACGGATCGACGTACACGATTGCCTTGCCGCCCTTCAGCACGAACTGGTCGATCGCATACGCAAGCGGGCGCGGCAGCCCGGCCGGATGCACGACCATCAGCGTGGTCACGTCGGAATCGATCGCATCCGCGGTGAACGGGATGTTGCGCACATCGAAGCCCTGCTGCAGTTGCTCCATGACGACCCAGGCCTGCGTGGGCTGCCCGCTCATCGTGTCGAAGCCGCCGTTGATCTGCAGACCCGAAATGACGCCAATGACCGGCTTCCTTACCGTCGTCAGTGCGGCCAGCATCTTGCTGAGTTCGTACTCGAGGAATTCCTCGCGCTCGGGCTGGAAGAATGGAATCACCTGCTGCTCACCCCAGGCGTTGCTGCCGGCGAGTCCGAAATAGACCTGGTCACTGCCATTGCCGAGCGGCACGGCCTGCAGCCCGAACTGGGCTGCCCGGTCCTCGTCTTCTGAAAACGGAGCCGGATCGATCATGTGCAGACGGATACGCCCGTCAGCGAGCAGCGCGTACTCCTGCAGCAACTCGCGTACGCGCTGCGCGTGCGCGCGCAGCGGAGCGATATCACGCGTGGCGCGGTCCGAGAAGAACAGGTACAGGTCAATCGGTTCGCTGATTCCTGCAATGATCTCGCGCGTCCCCCGCGAGACCGTGTACATGTGGTTCTCGGTCAGGTCGAGACGAATGCGGCCGAACAATTGCGTGTCGAGTGCCATGAAGGCAAGGAATCCGACAACCAGCAACGCCAGAACCGCACGCGGGTAGGTCTTGCTACTCATGGCCATGTCGCTCAGTCCGCCTGTTTCAGCTCGATCACAACGGTCGTCGCCACCAGCCAGACCACGGTCAGCGCGACAAAGAAAAGCAGATCCTGCAAGCCGATCACGCCGCGTGCCACGGAATTGAATCGGGTGAGGAAGCTCATCGATGCGACCGCATCGACCACGGTGCGTGGCGCCCAGGCGCTCACCGTGTCCAGAACCAGCGGAAAGCCGCTCAGGATGAACAGCAGGCACACTACGGCGGTAAGAATGAACGCAATCACCTGATTGCGGGTCAGTGCCGACATGCACGAACCGATCGCGATGAAACCGGCGGCCATCAGCCAGCTCCCCGCGTAGCTTGCGAGAATCACGCCGTTGTCGGGACTGCCCAGCACGTTCACCGTGATCCACAGTGGAAAGGTCAGCACGAGCGCGAGTCCAGTGAACAGCCAGGCAGCGAGAAACTTGCCGATCACCGCCTGCAGGCGCGATATCGGCAGCGTGAGCAACAGTTCGATCGTGCCGCTCTTGCGTTCCTCTGCCCACAGGCGCATCGCGAGCGCAGGCACCAGGAACAGATACAGCCAGGGGTGAAAGCTGAAGAACGCCACCAGGTCGGCCTGACCCCGCTCGTAGAAGCCGCCGAGGTAGAACGTGAATGCGCCGCTCAGCATCAGGAAGATCAGTACGAACACATAGGCGAGCGGCGTCGCGAAATACGCCGCGAGTTCACGGCGCGCGATGATCAGCGTCATGCCCATCATGCCACCTCCCGCGTGATGTCCCTGAACACCTCGTCCAGACGACCGCGTTCGACATGGAGGTCATCGACCAGCCAGCCGCGATCATGCACCAGGCGCGCCACCGCACCGAGCGGATTCGCACCCGGACGGGCGAGCACCACCAGCCGGCGTCCTCCCGATCCGGTCTCGACTGCTGCGACCGAGTCGAGCGTTGCCAGTTCCTTGCAAGCCATGGCTGCATCGGCGTCTGCGGTGCCAGCGCTGAAATGCACGTGCACGCAACGGTGATAGCGCGAACGGGACTCGAGTTCCTGCGGCGTGCCGTCGGCTACGATGCGCCCCCCCGCAATCACGATCGTGCGATTGCACACCGCGCTGACCTCTTCGAGGATGTGCGTCGAGATGATCACGATCTTGTCACCCGACAGGCCGCGGATCAGCTCCCGTACCTGGTGCTTCTGGTTGGGATCGAGA
>DAOLKH010000126.1:0-5787 GCA_035331685.1 Pseudomonadales bacterium | reverse complement strand
GCTTGCGGTGGGAGCGAACCGCAAAATGCGTCGTTAGCCACGGCAGCAGTCGAAGTCGGCACGAAACTCGCGAAGGAACAGCAGCTGGTGCGCACCCTGAGTTCGGCACCGACCGGGCTCGACCCATCGCTCATCACCGACGTATCCGCACAGCGCGTGGTCGATGATCTCTTCGAAGGGCTCACCGCCTTTGGCGCCGACGGGCAGCCGGGGCCGGGCGTTGCCAGCTCCTGGGAAACCAGCGAAAACGGGCTCATCTGGATCTTTCACTTGCGTCCCGACGCGCGCTGGTCGAACGGCGAACCGCTGACGGCCGAGAACTTCGTCTACGGCTGGCGTCGCACCGTTGACCCGAAGACCGCCGCCGCCTACGCACAGGCCGTCGCGCCCGTCTTGAACGCCTACGAGATCGCCACCGGCAAGCGTCCGGTGAGCGATCTTGGCGTGACCGCGGTCGATGCACACACACTGCGCGTCGAGCTCTCGGAGCCTGCGCCCTACCTGCCGTTTCTGATGACCAACGCCTGGATGTACCCGCTTTATCGCCCAGCGATCGAGCGCCACGGCGATGCCTGGACACGGGTCGGCAACATCGTCACCAACGGGCCGTTCCGGCTGGTCGAAAACGTGATCGGCAACCGCATCGCGCTGGAGAAAAATCCCGCGTACTGGGATGCGGCCAACGTGCGTCTGACCGGCGTCGATTACCTGATCCTCGAGGACCGCAACGCGCAGAGCCAGCGCTTCATGGCTGATCAGGTACAGTTCGTCGACGCTGTGCAGGCGACCGACCTGCCGTGGCTGCGCGAGCGGCTGGGCAGCGAGGTGGTGATCGAACCCTACTTCGGCACCTTCATGATCGGCATCAACGATCTGGAAGGGCCGTTTCGCGGCAACCGCAAGTTGCGGCTCGCACTGTCGGTCGCCATCGACCGCGACAAGCTTGCCAAGTACGTGCTGAACGGCGCCGGCTTTCCGGCCTACTCGCTGATGCCGCCGCTCGACGGCTACCAGCAGCAGATTCCCGACTGGGCGAAGCTCTCGACCAAAGATCGCCACGCGCTCGCACGGCGCCTGTATCAGGAGGCAGGCTATTCGGAGCAGAAGCCGCTTCGAGCTGGCCACCGCCAGTGGCGACCCGGCCTCATTGCTGTCCTACGAGGCGCTGTGCGCCATGTGGCGTACCGTGCTCGGCGCCGAGGTCAGCATCCACACGCAGGAATTCAAGGTGCTGTTGCAGAACAACCGCCTGCACCAGAACATGCTGTTTCACAGCGCGTGGATCGGCGACTACCCCGACCCCTACACCTTCCTGCAGCTCTACAAGACCGGTTTCGACCTGAACTACGGCGGCTATTCACGCCCCGAATTCGACGCGCTGCTCGAAGCTGCCGCTGCGATGCCCGATCGCAGCGAACGCTACCGCACCTATGAGGAAGCCGAACGGATGCTGAACGACGACGGCGCGCTGATTCCGGTCAGTCACTACGCGGTGCGCCATCTGATCAAGTCGTACCTGCGCGGCTACGCCCCGAACATCTTCGATCGCAATCCATCGCGGCTCATGTACCTGCTCGAACACGGTCAGGCTGCGTCTGCAACCACCTCGGCGGAGGCCCGCTGATGCTGCGCTATCTGCTGCGACGCCTGCCCGGCGGACTGGGCACGCTGCTGGTGATCGCAACCCTGGCCTTCGCGATGCTGCATTCGGTTCCCGGTGGTCCCTTCGACTCCGAGAAGCCGATGCTGCCCGAGATCCGCGAGGCGATGCTGGCGAAGTATCACCTCGACGAACCGCTGTGGCGCCAGTACCTGCGCTACCTCTCGGACCTTGCGCACGGTGACCTCGGACCCTCGTTCCAGTACCGCGGCACGACCGTGAACGAGATCATCGCGCAGGGCTTTCCGGTCGACATCACCATCGGCCTGAGTGCCCTGCTGATTGCGCTCCTGGCCGGCAGCGCCATCGGCCTGTACGCGGCGCTGTATCACAACTCGCGCCGTGACCACGCGCTGATGGCGCTTGCCGTGGTCGGCATCTCGGTACCGCTGTTCGTGATCGCACCGATACTGATCCTGGTGTTTGCCATCGAACTGCGCTGGCTGCCGCCGGGTGGCTGGGTAAGCGGCTCGCTGCCGCACCTGGTGCTGCCGGCACTGGCGCTCGCCCTGCCCTACACGGCCTACATCGCAAGGCTGATGCGCGCCAGCACGCTCGAGGTACTGGCGAGCCCCTTCATCCGCACCGCGCGCGCCAAGGGGCTGCCGCTGCACACCATCATGCTGCGTCACGCGCTGCGCCCGACGCTGCTGCCGATCGTCTCCTTCCTCGGGCCTGCCATCGCCGGCGTGATCACCGGCTCGATCATCATCGAGACGGTGTTTGCGCTGCCCGGCATCGGGCGCTACTTCACCGTGGGCGCATTGAACCGCGACTACACGCTGGTGATGGGCATCACCATTCTTTATGGCGCGCTGATCATCGTGTGCAACCTGCTGGTCGATCTGAGCTACGCCCTGCTCGACCCGCGCGTGAGGACGCAGCGATGAACCGCTCCGGGCTGTGGCAGGACGCCTGGCGGCGGCTGAAGCGCAACCGCGCGGCGATGGCGAGCGCGGTGCTGCTGTTGCTGATTCTGTTGGCGGCATTGCTGTTGCCGCTGCTCTCGCCCTACAACTATTACGCGCCGGACTGGCACCACATCCTGCTCGCACCCGGCTGGCACGGCTGGCACGCGCTTGGCACCGACGCGCTGGGGCGCGACCTGCTGGTGCGCACCCTGTGGGGGTGTCGTATCTCGCTGCTGGTCGGCATTGCCGCAAGTTTCGTCACCATCGTGGTCGGCGTGCTGTGGGGTGCGACCGCCGGTTACCTGGGCGGGCGCATCGATGCGCTGATGATGCGCTGCGTCGATGTGCTCTACTCGGTGCCGTTCATCCCCTTCGTGATCGTGCTGACGGTGCTGTTCGGCCGCGATCTGCTGCTCATCTTCATCGCCATCGGCGCGGTGTCATGGCTCGACATCGCGCGCATCGTGCGCGGCCAGACGCTCGCGCTGAAGAACCGCGAGTTCGTCGAGGCGGCGCGGGTCGCGGGCGTCGGCAGCGGTGCGATGATCCTGCGCCACCTGATACCGAACCTGATCGGCATCGTGATCATCTACGCGACGCTGACCATCCCGTCGGTGATCCTGTTCGAGTCGTTCCTGAGCTTCCTCGGCCTGGGCGTGCAGTCGCCGATGACCTCCCTTGGCTCGCTGGTTGCCGAGGGCGCCGGACACATGCAGAGCTACCCGCACCTGCTGATCGTGCCGGCACTGTTCCTGGCGGCGATCATCTATGCATTCAACTACCTGGGCGACGGGCTGCGCGATGCGCTCGACCCGCGCGACCGCTGAGGCGCACATGCCTGAAGCCGCCAGCTCCCCCTGCCTGCTCGACGTAAGCCAGCTCAGCGTCGACTACCACACGCCGGAAGGCGAGGTGCGCGTGGTGCGCGGCATCGATCTCGAAGTGCACGCTGGCGAATTCATCGGCATCGTGGGCGAATCCGGCAGCGGCAAGTCGCAACTGCTGCTCGCCCTGCTCGGACTCTCTTCACCGGGCGCGATTCTGGGTGGCTCGGTCCGCTACCGCGGCGAGGAACTGCTTGGCGCCAGCAACACCGTGCTCAACCGCATCCGCGGCAACCGCATCGGTATGGTGTTCCAGGACCCGATGACGGCACTCAACCCCTACCTGACGGTCGGCACACAGATCACCGAGGTGCTGCGCCTGCACCGCGGCATGTCACGGCGCGCGGCCAACACACGCTCCGCCGAGCTGCTCGACGCCGTACAGATCAGCGAGCCGCACCAGCGCCTGCGCCAGTACCCGCACGAGCTTTCGGGGGGTATGCGCCAGCGCGTGATGATCGCGATCGCACTCGCCTGCGAACCCGAGATCCTGCTCGCCGACGAGCCGACCACGGCGCTCGACGTGACCGTGCAGGCGCAGATCCTCGAGCTGCTGCGCACGCTGCGCTCGCGCCTGGGCACGGCGGTGGTGCTGATCACGCACGACCTCGGCATCGTTGCCGAACTGGCGGATCGCATCGCGGTGATGTACGCCGGGCGCATCGTCGAGGAAGCACCGACCGACACGCTGTTCGCCGCCAGCCGCCACCCCTACGCCGAAGCGCTGAAGCTCTCGATCCCACGCATCGACCTGGCGTTGCCGGATCGATTGCCAAGCATCGCCGGCGTGCCGCCGAACCCGGCGAAGTTGCCTCCAGGCTGCGCCTTCGCGCCACGCTGCCGCTACCGCATCGACGCCTGCGAACTCGCCGTGCCGTCGCTGGTGGAAGTCGCATCGGGACACCGCAAGGCCTGCATTCGCGACGATATCTGCCTGGGTACTGGAGAAGGCGCATGAACACGGCAAACGACACCGTGCTCGACGTCGAACATCTATCGGTGCACTACCCCGTGACCGATGCCCACGGCAGGCGTGCGCTGCTGCACGCGGTCGAGGACGTGAGCTTCAGCGTGGCGCGCGGGCGCACGCTGGGCATCGTGGGCGAATCGGGCAGCGGCAAGTCGAGCATTGCGCGGGCGCTGCTGCGCCTGGTGCCTGCTGCCGCTGGTGTAGCGCGTTTCCTGGGGCGCGACCTGCTGGCATTGCAGGGCAAGGAGCTGCAGGCGGCACGGCGCCAGTTGCAGATGATCTTCCAGGACCCGCTCGCCTCGCTCGACCCGCGCATGACGGTCGAGGAGATCATCGGCGAACCCTTGCGCGTGCACAGGCCCGCGCAGAGCCGCCACGACCGACGCGCCGCGGTGCTGGCGATGATGGAGCGCGTCGGGCTTGCACGCGAACACCTGCAGCGCTTCCCGCACGAGTTCTCCGGTGGCCAGGCGCAGCGCATCGGCATCGCGCGGGCACTGATCCTCGAGCCCGATCTGGTGGTCTGCGATGAACCGCTGTCGGCTCTGGACGTCTCGATCAAGTCGCAGATCAGCAACCTGCTGAAGGACCTGCAGCAGGAATTCGGCCTCACGCTGCTGTTCATTTCGCACGACCTGGCGTCTGTGCGCTTCAGTTGCGACGAGGTGCTGGTGCTGTACCTGGGGCGGGTCATGGAAATCGCACCGCGTGACGAACTGTTCGACCATCCACGCCATCCGTATACGCGCGCGCTGCTCGAGGCGGTTCCGATTCCCGACCCGCAGGCAGCGCGAGCACGCCGCGTCACGCTGCTCGAAGGCGAGCTGCCTTCAGCGCTCGCGCCGCCCTCGGGTTGCGTGTTTCGCACCCGCTGTCCGATCGCCACCGAGCGTTGCGCACGCGAGCTGCCGCTGCTGCGCCCGCTCGGCTCCGCACAGTTTGCCTGCCACTACGCCGAAGCGGACTGAACCGCGCGCCATCAGAAACGCGCGGCAGCGCGCAGCGCGACGACCCTCAGCGCTTGGGATTGGCCGTGAACAGCGCGAACGCCTCCCGCCCTGCCGCAGCGGTTAGATCGCCGTCGGCTGCGCCCGCGTCGCCCAGTGGCACCGTGTGCGCGTAGGCCTGGAACTGGGTCTTGGTGATATGCAGCGCGCCGCCCGGTTTGGCGGCGATGCGTTGCGCCCAGTCGTTCACCGTCGCATCGAGCGCATCGGCTGCCACCACGCGGTTCAGCATCCCGTAGCGCTCGGCCGCCGTCGCGTCGAACTGCTCGCACAGCAGGATCAGCTCCTTCGCGCGACAGGCGCCGACTTCCGCCGCAAGCAGCGGCACCGCGCCCCAGCCGAGCGGCACACCCAG
>DAOLKH010000125.1:0-5826 GCA_035331685.1 Pseudomonadales bacterium | reverse complement strand
GACTGCAGAACCAGCATCGCGACCCAGGCGTAGGCGTCGGTGGTGTCCATCACGTGCATCGTCAGCAGACCCGCCAGCGCACCCCAGAGCAGAACCAGGATGTAGAGCTCCTCGCGTGCCTCATCCAGAGCCTGCAGCAGACCACCGTGACCGCGCAGCTTCGGTGTGCGGAAGAACGGAATCGTGTTCGTCACCAGGCCATACACCACCGCCTTGCCGATCGTGTGCGACAGCGCGAGTCCGGCCACCGCGGCGCCGACGGAAGTGCCCAGCGACACGTGCAGGTGGCGCAGGTACACATAGAGGATTTTCGTGACCTTGCCGAAGAACAGCAGCAGCGGCGGCAACGCGAAGATGATGTCGGGCGGCAACGCCTGGCGCGGCACCAGCAGCATGGCGGCCGTCCATACCAGTGCGCCCGTGGTGAAGAACAGGTTGAGCCCATCGGCGCACCACGGCAGCCAGCCGGCGATGAAGTGGTAGCGCTGACCGCGCGACAGTTCCGTGTCGCGTCCCAGAAACAGCATGCCGGCGTGATGCTTCATGATCTGCATCGCCCCATAGGCCCAACGGAAACGCTGCTTCTTGTAGTCGACGAAACGGTCCGGCATCAGGCCACGGCCGTGCGATTCGAGCACGTAGGCAGCCGAGTAACCGGCTGAAAACACGCGCAGGCCGAGTTCCGCATCTTCCGTGATCGTCCACTCGCCCCAGCGCAACTCGTCGAGCACGCTGCGACGGATCATCGTCATCGTGCCGTGCTGGATGATCGCATCACGATCGTTGCGAGTGACCATGCCGATATGGAAAAAGCCCTTGTACTCGGCGTAGCAGAGCCTCTTGAACAGCGATTCGTCACCGTCCCGGTAATCCTGCGGCGCCTGCACGATCGCGATCTGCGGGTTTGCGAAATGTGGCGTCAGGTACTCCAGCCAGGTCGGCTCGACCAGATAGTCGGCGTCGATCACCGCGATGATCTCTGCGTCCGCGGCGGTGCGATCGAGCGCGTAGTTCAACGCACCCGCCTTGAACCCGGCCAGCGGTCGCACGTGGAAGAAGCGGAACCGCGACCCGAGGCGCTGACAATGTTCCTCGACCGGGCGCCACACCGCCTCGTCGGCCGTGTTGTTGTCGATCACCAGCACTTCGTAGTTCGAGTACTCGAGCCGCGCCAGCGCATCGAGTGTGCGCACCATCATCTCGGGCGGTTCGTTGTAGCACGGCACATGAACCGAAACCATCGGCTGCCGCACACCGGCATCATGCACCGAGCGGAACGAGCGACGGCGCGCGGCCCACACGGTCTCGGCGAGTTCATGCGCCTCGGTGAACAGCACCGTGAACACACCGATCGCCGACAACACGAGCAACGCTCCAAGGGTGTACTCGAGCCAGCCCAGGTACTGGCGTGAATAGTCGTAGGCCACGAACACAAGGAACGAAGCCACCGCGAAAGCGATCAGCGCGAGGAACGCACGCCCACGCTGCTTCAGGCCGGAACCGTCGATCAGCAGCAGGCCGAACGCCAGCACCGCCATCACGATCGAAACCGCGGCCAGGGTGCGCCATTCCGGAATCGCAACCACCGGGCCGGCAAACGGAAACTTCTGATTCCGATCGACGTCGTAGACGCCCCAGTAGGCACCGACGTCGCCTTCGTCACCGGTCTTCCACAGCTGATCGAAGGCCTCGATCACGAAGTAGTCATAGCCGGCGCTGTTCAGCTTGTTCAGCAGCGTGCGCAGGTAGATCGCCTGTTCCGCGTGCGAGGCTTCGGCCTGTCCCTGGGCACGCCCGTGCGAGGGCCAACCGACCTCCGCGAGCAGCAGTCGTTTCTTCGGAAAGCGTTTGCGCATGTCCTTGGCGCGTGTCAGCGTAGCGGCGACTGCCTCGTCGGGCGGCACCTTTTCCCAGTACACCAGCACGTGGGCCGCGATCACGCGCACATGGTCGGCGAGTTCCGGGTACTTCAACCAGATATGCCACGGCTCCGCCGTCGTCACGGTTGCCTTGACGCCTTCGCGCACCCGTTCGACATAGGCGATCAGCTGCTCCGGCGTGACATCACCGCGGTACACCGCCTCGTTGCCGACGATCACCAGGTCGATATTGCGTTCGTGGTTGGCGATCTCGATCGCCCGGTTCACCTCGTAGTCATTTGCCTCGAGGTCACGGCTGATCCAGACCCCGAGCGTGACGTTCATGCCGTATTCCTGCGCGATCGCAGGAATCTCGCCCAGCGAATCGCGCACCGAATAGGTACGCAGACGGTTGGTCTGCCCGGACAGCAGCTCCACGTCGGCACGGATCTGCGCGGGCTCCGGATAGACCCCCTGGGTCGGATCCTGCCCGTACCGGAACGGCGAGAACGAGTACCCAGACACATGCTCCGGCCAGTCCGGCACGGGAACCGGGCGGTTGAAATACGCCCACCCCCCGGCGAACGCCGCAGCGATGCAAAGCAGGACGGCGAAGTTGGCTATCAGGTTGCGCCGCAGCATATCGAGCACCCGCTATCGTGGTTCTTCAGTCGACGAATGCTGCATACAGTGCACGCACCGCACGCGGATAATCTTCCGGTGCCACACCGACGATGATATTGAGCTCCGATGATCCCTGATTGATCAGACGAACATTCACTTTCGCTGCGGCCAGTGCGGTGAAAACCCTGGCCGCGATGCCCACCGCGTGCGCCATGCCTTCACCGACGATCGCGATCAGCGCGATCTGCGCCACGAAATCGATATCATCGGGCTCGAGTGTGCGGCGGATCTCATCGATGATTTGCTCGACACGCCCTTCGATCTGTGCGGCCTCCATGACCACGCTGACGGTGTCGATGCTCGACGGGCAGTGCTCGAACGCGATGCCGTTGCGCTCCAGCACCCCGAGCAGGCGATAGACGAAACCGACCTCGCGATTCATCAGGTGCTTGCCGATCGTGATCATGGCGAAGCTGCTCTTTCCGGCCACACCCGCGATCAGCGTGCTCTTTTCGACTTCCGGCGAGAGGCGCGCGACGATCCGCGTACCGGGATGGACGGGATCGTTGGTATTGCGGATGTTGACCGGGATCGCAACCTCGCGCACCGGCGCCATCGCCTCGTCGTGCAGTACGGAAGCACCCATGTAGGACAGTTCGCGGATCTCGGCGTAGGTGACTTCAGCCATCGGCCGGGGGTTGTCGACGATGCGCGGATCAGCCATCAGCATGCCGGAGACGTCGGTCCAGTTCTCGTAGAGTCCGGCACCGGCCGCGCGTGCGGCGATCGCACCGCTGACGTCCGAGCCACCGCGCGAGAAGGTCCGCACGTTCCCTTCGACGTCGCGGCCGTAGAAACCGGGCACGACGTAGCGTCGCGCGGGATCGGCCAGGCGCGCACCGAGCAGAGCGTAGGTCTCAGGCAGCACCGTGCCCTGCGGCCCGATCACGATACACTCGGCCGGTTCGACGAATTCCGCGTCCAGCCAGGCCGCAAGCAAGCGGGCACAGAAATGTTCGCCGCGCGACGCAGCGTAGTCGGCACTGACGCCACGCTCGAACTGCTCGCGCAATGTCTCGACCTCGGCACCGATGCCGATCGTGAGACCAAGCTCGCGCTCGATTTCCTCGTAACGCTCGACGATCTGACGGAAAGGTGCCGAAAAATCCGCCTTGATACTGGCCGCATGGTGGCACAGGTACAGCAGATCGGTGATCTTGGCGTCCTTCGCGTCGCGCTTGCCGGGTGCCGAGGGCACGATGATGCGCCGACGCGGATCGGCATCGACGATCGCGCGGACCTTGCGGAACTGCGCG
Source organism: Pseudomonadales bacterium (assembly GCA_035331685.1). Lineage (GTDB taxonomy): Bacteria > Pseudomonadota > Gammaproteobacteria > Pseudomonadales > UBA5518 > UBA5518. The sequence goes on along the minus strand of DAOLKH010000125.1, from coordinate 2,027 downwards.
GCACTCGCCAGGCTGGACCCACCAAATTTGCAGACGATCCGCGAACTGGACCCCTGTGGCATACCTCACCGGCCTCCCCGACCCGGATTCATCCGACTGCGTGTCGCGCTGCTGCGCAACGGCTGCGCAACGGCTGCGCAACGGCTGCGCAGCATAGCATCCGGCCGCGTTCACCAGCGGCACCGCGCACCGGCAGCCAACGTGAATCCGCCACAAGCGACACCTTCGACGGCAGCAGACTTCAATCTATCAACTCAATCGACCCGATCCTTATATTCAATTTGATTGAACTCATTCCAGCCCTTAGAGTGCCCCCGTCGCCCCCTGCGACAGAGTCAACCAACGGGAGGAATAGAACCGTGCAATCGCTCATCAATACCGAAGTCAAACCGTTCAGCGCAACCGCGTTCCATAACGGTGCGTTCGTACCCGTCACCGACGCTGATCTGCGTGGCAAGTGGTCGGTGGTGTTCTTCTACCCGGCAGACTTCACGTTCGTCTGCCCCACCGAACTCGGTGATCTCGCCGACCAGTACGCGGAATTCCAGCGCATCGGCGTCGAGATCTATTCCGTATCGACCGACACGCACTTCACGCACAAGGCCTGGCACGACACCTCGGATACGATCCGCAAGATCCGCTATCCGATGATCGGCGACCCGACCGGCACGATCACCCGCAACTTCGGCGTGATGATCGAGGCCGCCGGTCTGGCCGAACGCGGCACCTTCGTGATCGACCCGAACGGTCATATCCAGATCATCGAGATCAACGCCGGCGGCATCGGTCGCGACGCAATGGAACTGCTGCGCAAGGTCAAGGCAGCGCAATACGTTGCAGCACACCCGGGCGAAGTCTGCCCCGCGAAATGGAAGGAAGGCGACGCCACGCTGGCTCCGTCGCTCGACCTCGTCGGCAAGATCTGAGACCCGGAGGGCATTCGCAATGATCGACGACAACATCCGCCGCCAGTTGCAGGGTTACATGGAGCGACTCGTCGCTCCCGTGGAACTGGTCGCATCCCTCGACGACAGCCCGCGCTCGCGTGAGCTCGAACAGTTGCTTGAGCAGGTGGCTGCGACGTCGTCGTCGATCCGCGTGCTGCGCGACGGTGATGACGCACGGCGCCCGTCGTTCGCCATCCGCAAGGCCGGCGAGGCGGCGCGCATGCGCTTCGCCGGGCTTCCGCTCGGACACGAATTCAGCTCGCTGGTGCTTGCACTGCTGCAGACGAGCGGTCATCCGCCGAAGATCGATGCGGACACGCTCGAGCAGGTACGCGCACTGCGCGGCGAGTTCCATTTCGAAACCTATGTGTCGCTGTCGTGCCAGACCTGCCCCGACGTGGTGCAGGCGCTGAACGCGATGGCCGCGGTGAACCCGTGCATCACGCACACGATGATCGACGGCGCGCTGTTCCAGGACGAGGTTGCCGCCCATGAAATCATGGCGGTGCCCGCAGTGTTCCTGAACGGAAAGCCGTTCACGCAAGGGCGCAGCGGCGTTGCCGAAATACTGGCAAAGCTGGACTCCGGTGCAGCCGAGCGCGAGGCAGCGCGCATCGCGGCCAAGGAGCACTTCGACATGCTGATCGTCGGTGGCGGACCCGCTGGTGCCGCTGCCGCGATCTACGCGGCACGCAAGGGCATTCGCACCGGCGTGGTCGCCGAGCGCTTCGGCGGACAGGTGCTCGACACCGCGGCGATCGAGAACTTCATCTCCGTACCTCACACCGAAGGACCGCAGTTTGCGCGCGCACTCGAGGAGCATGTGCGCCGCTACGAGGTGGACATCATGAACAACCAGCGCGCCGAGGCACTGCTTCCCGGCAGTGACGGAGCGCTGCACCAGATCCGTCTCGCCAGTGGCGCGACGGTCAAGGCACGTACGGTCGTGCTCGCGACCGGAGCCCGCTGGCGCGAGATGAACGTGCCGGGCGAACGCGAATACCGTGGTCGCGGTGTTGCGTACTGCCCCCACTGCGACGGACCGCTGTTCAAGGGCAAACGCGTCGCGGTGATCGGCGG
>DAOLKH010000124.1:0-5858 GCA_035331685.1 Pseudomonadales bacterium | reverse complement strand
ACTGATCGGACTGGTAGCGGCAGCCGCGGCACTGGTCGTGTGCACCTACCAGGGTTTCGCCATGTCGCACTCCACCGCACTCGCGCTGTGGAGTTCGGCGATCATGCCGATCGCCAGCCTGCTTTACGCGACCACGGGTGGCACGCTGCTGGTACTGTTGCTGGGCGGCGGAACCCTGGGTGATGCAACCGCGGCACACCTGCACGATGCCGCGCTGTTGCTGCTGCTGGCCGACGCCATCATGCTGCTTGCCCTGCTCCACGGCGCCCACAACGGCTCACCTGGTGCACGGCTATCGGCAGAACTGCTGCTGAAGACGATATACGCCCGCGAGTTCCTCGGTCTGGTGGTCGCTGCCGGCGTCGTGGTACCAGCGCTGCTGCTGTGGCTTGTCGGCCCGGCATTCCTGACCGTATTGCTCGCCACCGCAGGCGCACTGATCGGCTTCTACACTTTCCGCGTACTCGTGTTCAAGGCAGCCGTGTACGAGCCGATCATGAGCTTCAAACCCCGTGTTGGAGCGCAATGAAAGACGATATGGGACTCGCGTTGAATGACCTCGAACTGCACGGCCTGCAACGCATCAGCGGCGTCGCAACGGTGCCGTCGATCGAGATGTCGGGCCCGGATGTCGTGTTCACCGACACCAGCGGTCATGTCATCGAGGAAGACGCCCTCACGATCGACATTGCGGATATCGGCACCTACACGCTGATGTGGACCCCGACCGGGTCCACCTTGGGCGCAGCCGGCTATACCCGCAGTGACGGTGTGATGGGAGAAGCAGGCGATGCAGAGCGTCTCGCGCTGGCTGCGGGCTTTGCTTTCACCGAGGGGATCATCGAGTCGCTGCACGATGTGCTCAGCATGGCGGTGTGCGCTGACACTCCCGGCGTGGTGCGCATGACGCTGGCAGACCCCACGCGCGTCGTGACACGGCGGCGCAACGTGCTGCTGACCAGCAGTTGTGGCATCTGTGGCAGCCGCGACATAGTCGAGAACAATGCCTACGGTCTGGTACCGGTTCCTGATCACATGCGCTTCGGTGCCACACGCCTCGCCCCGCTGATGGCAGGCATGCGGGAACACCAGCAGGTATTTTCCCTGACCGGTGGCGCGCATGCAGCCGCGATCTTCAACCAGGGTGGTCAGATTCTGGCCGTTGCCGAAGACCTGGGACGCCACAACGCACTCGACAAGGTGATCGGGCGTGTGCTGCTGGAAGGCGGAAGCTTCGAGCGCTGCGGCGTACTGCTATCGAGCCGCCTGAGCCTGGAGATGGTCGCAAAGGCGATTCGTGCCGGCTTCGAGATGATCGCCGCGATCGGCGCGCCAACCTCACTCGCAATCGAGATTGCACAGCATTTCGGCATCACCCTGTGCGGCTTCGTACGCAACGATCGTGCAACCCTCTACACCCACCCACACCGGATCTGCAACATCGTACCTGCGGTGTAGTCACCCATACCTGAAGCAGCCGCCGGGCGTCAGTCCGCGAGCTCGTCGTCTTCAGCACCCTCGTCCTCCTCCAGGGGGCCACGATGAAACGCAATCATCCGCGCTGCCTGTTCGTATATGCCACCAACCAGGTTCAACGTGCCGGCGGTGGCTTCCAGGCGTTGACGGATACCGCTGATCGACCCGATCGACGGGATCAACTGCTGGCGCCGCAACTCGGCAAAACGTTCGGTGAGCACATTGCCCTCGGGCGTAATCCGATAGCGCGTACCCTTGCGCCTGCCGCTTTCGGTAACCTTTTCGAGCAACCCGGCATCGAGCAGCTTGCGAATCGAATACTTGATGTTCGACAGGTCGTCACGGTTCATCAGGCGCGCAAGTTCAGTGACTGTCTTGGGGCGCTCGTTCATCCGGGTGACGTGCAACACGACGTTGTCGGTCGCGCTCATCTTGTGACCCGAAGCTGCAGCAAGACACTCCTGTTGCCATGTGTTGAAACTTTCGACGCAGCGCAGCAGCGCATACTCGAAATCGGCAATCGCAAGCTCCTCGTCGTTCTTCCCGAGATGCCAGCGCCGATCGAAAGGTGGAAAGGAGTCGTGCATGCCGCCATGTATCGCCGATGTTCACGATGGCGCCCCCATGGCGCATCGGGAGCCGGATCCGCCACGCTGCGGGCAACCGGTCGTCGCAAGTGTACGTCATCGGCAGCCGGTTCGGCAGCGCGGCGTCGACAGCGCGGCGTCGAATCCTGCGGCACGCCGTCGAGGTGACGCAAAACGCCGTCGGCGATATGATGCGGGCACGTTGTGCAATCCGGGCAGCAGCAGGGCACGCACTGTTCGCGTTCCGCGACTTCGGGTATCCACAAGCGACAAGAAGAACGACATGACACTGAATCGTCGCAGCTTCGTGCAGGCGAGTGCACTTGGCGTGGCAGCCGGCGGTACGCTGGTGGCGTATGCCGGGCGGGTGGCGGCAACACACGACGGCCAGGCTGCCAGCCACAATCCGGTACTCGATGCCGCTCTGCTGGCCGTCGCGGATGCGATCGGCGATGCACTCGTACCTGGCGTTGCCGCCGCAGGCTTTGCATCGTACCTGGACTCCCAGCTCGCCTGCCCACCCGAGCAGTCCCTGCTGATCGCACGCTATCTCGGCATCGAACCACCGTACCGGAACTTTTATATACCTGCCTTGCAGGCAGTGGATGCGTGGGCGCGGACCCGCTACGGGAACACCGTCTCCCGACTGGACGCAGGCGCGCGCGAACACCTGGCGCAGGATCTGGCCGATGGCAACCCCGCACCATGGCATGGCGCACCCGCAGCATTCGTCCATTTCGTGCTGCGCGCGGATGCCGTCGATGTGGGATACGGAACGCGCGCCGGCTTCGCACGCCTTGGCATACCGTACATGGCGCATATCGAACCGGAACGCGACTGGTGAGCAACAACGAACGCTTCGACGCCATCGTCATCGGCTCGGGTGCTGCCGGCAGCCTGGCAGCATCGCGACTTGCCGAAGCGGGTCGCTCGGTGCTGATACTCGAATCAGGCCCTGCCCGCTCGCTGCACGACCTGACCAGCAGCCTGCTGTGGGCACGACGCCTTAAGTGGGGTGGCGCACCGGTCATCGAGCGCGGGCGGCATCCAATCGGACACAATTTCAATGTCGGCTGGGGAACCGGTGGGGCTGCGCTGCATCACTACGCGGTGTGGCCACGCCTGCATCCGGGCGATTTCACGATGGCCAGCGATCACGGACGCGGAGTCGACTGGCCACTGAGCTACACGGAATTGCGCCCGTGGTACGACCTGATCCAGGACGAAGTCGGCATCGCCGGCGACCATGCGCGTGAAACCTGGCGCCCGGAAGGCAAGCCGTACAACCAGACACCGGTACCGGTATTCCGCCACGCCGAGCTGATCGCCGGCGGCTTCACGCGACTGGGAATGCAGACCGCGCCGTTGCCACTGGCCGTGCGTACACGCAACAGCACGGACCGCCAGGCCTGTATCTGGGATGGCTGGTGTGACGCCGGGTGTCCTACGGGCGCACTTGCCAACCCGCTGGTGACCTACCTGCCGCGTGCGCTGCGCGCAGGCGCACGCCTGCTGCACGATGCGACCGCAACCGAAATCACGACCGACACCACGGGTAGCCGGGTGACCGGCGTTCGTTGGCGCGGCACGGGAGGCAGCACGCACGACGCCACCGCGTCGATCGTCGTCCTGGCCGCATCCACGATACAGAACGCGCGCCTGCTGCTGGCTTCGCGCAGCCGTTCACCCCACGGGCTTGCAAACGGCAGCGGCCAGGTCGGACGCAACATCATGGCCCACCTCGCCTGCCAGGTCTTCGGGTTATGGAATGAAGACACCTACTGCCATATGGGTACGACCGGCGGTCAATTGCTGAACCAGGACGGCTACGTCAAGACCCACCCGGGCGATGCCTTCGGTTCGTGGCAATGGATCATCGGCAACGCACTCAAACCAAATGATCTGCTTGGCATCGCCCTGAACCGCCCCGATCTGCACGGAACGAAACTCGATGAGTTCATGCACCGTGCGGCACGCGGGTGCGGAGTCATTACCGCTGTCGCCGAAGACCTGCCACGACCTGACAACCGGGTCACCCTGCTCGAGCGCAACGATGGCTGGGGAGTACCGCTGGCACAGGTCGAACGCGAATGCGCGACCGAGTCGGTCGCACTGTGGGACTGCGCGCGCTCACAGGGCCTGCGCATCATGGAGGCAGCCGGTGCGCTCGAAGCCTGGGCCGGAAACATCGGACCGATGCACAACATGGGTGGAACCGTGATGGGCAACGATCCTGCAGCGTCGGTGACGAACGGCTGGGGCCAATGCCATGAGCTGCCGAACCTGGTAGTCACCGGTTCCAGCCTGTTCCCCACCAGCGGCGGTGTGAATCCCACGTTCACGATCCACGCGCTCACTGCACGCAGCATGCAGCACCTCCTGGACAACTGGGGCGATATCACACCACGGAGCTGAACCGATGTCCTCATCCCGGCAACAGTCGACATCGGCGGTTTCACCTCCGAATCCATCGCCAACCGAACGGCGCCAGGCGTATCTGCTGCTCGGCGTGAGTACCTTTTTCCTCGCGCTGAACCACGTGATCGGGCGTGGTGTTCACGAGCACGTGCCCCCGATCGGACTGTCATTCTGGCGCTGGGTTGTTGCCGCACTGGTGCTGCTGCCGGTGGTGCTGATCGGCTGGCGCGAGACACTGGGCGTTTACCGGGCCGAATGGCGGGCGTTCGTGCTGACGGGAGCGCTGGTGGTCGGCGCCACCACGCTGATAATGGTCGCGCTCAACTTTACGTCGGCGACCAATACGGCACTGATCAACGCCACCCAGCCCGTATTGACCGTGCTGCTCTCGCGACTGGTCTATCGTGTGCCTGTCAGCGGCAGACAGGCGCTCGGCATCTTCATTGCCTTTGCTGGTGTCGTGGTGATGGTTGCCCGTGGCAGTTGGGCAACACTGGTCGGACTCGATTTCCAGTCCGGTGACCTGCTGGCTCTGCTCGCCATGTTCGGTCTTGCCGGTTATGCGATACGCTTCGTGCGCATTCCGATGCGACTGTCGGCAGCGCGTGCGCTGTTTCCGATGGTCGTTGCCGGCTCCGTGCTGTTGCTTCCCTTCTACATCCTCGAATCCCTGTTGTACAGGACGGTACCGGTCACCTCGACCAGCATCGGCGCGATCGTGTCGATCGCACTGCTGGTATCGTGCGCTGCCATGTTGTTGTGGAATACCGGCAATCGACTCGTGGGCGCCAACCGGGCCAGCATCTTCATCAACCTGGTGCCGGTATTCGGCGTGTTGCTGGCCGTCAGCTTCCTTGGTGAAAGCTTCGAGCTCTGGCACCTGAGCGGAATGGTGATGATCGCGAGCGGTGTCTTCCTCGTCATGCGCTGACGTCCACGGTGGCTCCGTTGCCGGAAGCACCGCAGACGCATGGCATGGGTCATCAGTGCGTGGTATGCGAAACCATCTGGCTGCGATTCCTGCCGTAGCCCATCAGTATCGAAGCCGAACTGTGCGACTCGGTGACGATCACATCGCGCTCGAACAGCGCATCCTGCACGGCCGCCGCGACCGCATGCAGCGGAGCGCCGCCACCCTCGCCGCATCCCTTGGCGCCGTTATAGACGAACGGTGACGGGGTCACGATGGCGCCGCACTTCAGATCCGGCATGTTGAGCGATGTCATCGGTGTGTAATCGGTGAACGTCGATGTGATCAGGTTTCCCTCATGGTCGAACTGGAACGCCTCCTGCATCGCCGCTCCAATACCGTGACAGGTAGCTCCGTGAACCTGCCCTTCGACGATTTTCGGGTTGATCCGATGGCCACAGTCGTCG
>DAOLKH010000123.1:0-5863 GCA_035331685.1 Pseudomonadales bacterium | reverse complement strand
ATGGTGGTTCGGTGGTGGCTACGACCTCACCCCGTATTACGGTTTTCGCGAAGACTGCGAGCACTGGCACCGTTGCGCGCGCAGCGCCTGTGAACCCTTCGGCGCCGAGGTGTACCCGCGGTTCAAGCGCTGGTGCGACGAATATTTCCATCTGAAGCATCGTAGCGAGTCGCGCGGTATCGGCGGGCTGTTCTTCGACGACCTCGACGACTGGGGCTTCGCGCGCTGTTTCGAGTTCCTGCGCGCCGTCGGCGACTCCTATCTCGACGCCTATGCGCCGATCGTGCAACGCCGTGAACCGCTGCCGTGGACCCGGCGCGAACGTGATTTCCAGCTATACAGGCGCGGCCGTTACGTGGAATTCAACCTCGTGCACGATCGTGGCACGCTGTTCGGGCTGCAGTCGGGCGGTCGTACCGAGTCGATCCTGATGTCGCTGCCACCGCTGGTGCGCTGGGAGTACGACTGGCACGCCGAGCCGGGCAGCCCCGAGGCGGAGCTGCTGACGACTTATCTGAAGCCGCAGGACTGGGTATGAAGCGCCCATGCGGGAGCGATCCACGATGAGTGACCGCTACGTCGTTGCCGGCAACCCGGTCGCACATTCACGTTCGCCGCTGATCCATACGCGCTTCGCGCTGGCGAACGGGCAGGACATGGAATATCGGCGGCTGTTGGTGCCCCTGGATGGTTTCGAGCAGGCTGCGACCCGCTTTTTTGCCGACGGCGGCAAGGGCATGAATGTGACCGTACCGTTCAAGCTCGATGCATTCCGGTTTGCGCAACAGCCGAGTGCGCGTGCCGTGCGCGCGGGCGCGGTCAACACGCTGTGGATTGCCGAAGGTCGCGTCCATGGCGACAACACCGACGGCCCCGGCCTGGTGCGCGATCTGGTCGACAACCTTGGCTGGACGCTGCAGGGTGCCCGGTTGCTGCTGCTCGGCGCCGGTGGTGCGGTGCGCGGTGTGCTCGCGCCGTTGCTCGCGTGCCGGCCGGCGGCGGTCACGATCGTCAACCGCAACGCCGGACGTGCGCGCGAGCTTGCAGCCTTGTTTGCCGAAGCGGGCAAGGTCAGCGGCTGCGGCTACGATGCGCTCTCGCTGGCCGCTTCCGGCGGCTTCGATCTGGTGATCAACGGTACCAGCGCGAGTCTGCAGCAAGAGGTGCCGCCGGTCCCGGACAGCGTGCTGGCCAGCGCCGCCTGTTACGACATGGCCTATGCGGACAGGCCCACTCCGTTTCTCGTGGCTGCTGCCGCGGCCGGGGCGCGCGCCGGCGCCGACGGCCTGGGGATGCTGGTCGAGCAGGCGGCAGAAGCCTTCCTGCTGTGGCGTGGCGTACGTCCTGCCACCGCCGGGCTGATTCGTGATCTGCGCCGTGGCGTGCTGATCCGCGAAGCGTGCGGTGGCGACGATTCGCGCGCGTTGGCGGCGTTGCTTCAGGAATACCGGCAGTACATCGGTGTAGAGCCATGTGTACCAGGTGCCGGCACCGAACGACGGTCGCCATCCGGACCTGATGATCTCGTGGCACCCGATGAAATCGTGCTGCTCGCGCTGTGCGGCGAGGAGGCTGCAGGCTGCGTCAGCGTGTTTCCACTCGGTGAAGGTGCCTGCGGGATGAGGCAGCTCTGGGTGCGGCCTGCGTACCGTGGAGGTGGCACCGGCCGTGCGCTGGCATCTGCCGCGATCACGGCGGCGCGTGCTGCGGGCTGGCGTACGATGCGCCTCGTCCTGCAGGCGCACCAGCACGAGGCGGCCACGCTGTTGCCGACGCTGGGCTTTCGCCCGCGGTCGTCATATCACGAAGATGCGCCAGCATCCCGGCTGCTGTGGGAACTGGAGCTGGAGGCTGCGTGTACGAAGGAGGAATCACGATGAGCAATGTGCGTCGTTTCATCGCCGGTGCGGTATGCCCGTCCTGCAGCGGCATCGACAAGCTGTTCGTCATTGCCAACGACGAGCAGATGATCTGCGAATGTGTTGCCTGCGGCTTTCGCGACAGTCGTGCGCGCGACGCCGAGCCGGGAACGCCCGAGTATGCGCGTGGCCTCGGCCAGAGTCGCCCCGATGAGCCACAGGTAGTGCGCATCGTCGAACCCTGAAGTGGAAAGCGTTGTCATGTGCCGGTCATGTCAGTGTGCGAGAGACTCTTGCGACAGACTCTTCAGCGCCAGCGCGCCAGTGCGTGCGTGAAGACGAACAGCACGCAGGCAGCACCGGCGACCGACGGGCCGGCCGGGGTGTCGAATACATACGAGGACCACAGGCCGACGCCAACGGCCAGGCTGCCGAGCAGCGCGCCGCCAAGCGCCATCTGCTCGGGTGAGCGTGCGAAAGCACGGGCGGCTGCGGCCGGGATGATCATCAGCGCGGTGATCAGCAATGCGCCGATCACCTGCATCGCGACCCCGACCAGTGCGGCGAACACCAGCATCTGCAGCAGACGCAGCCGTTCGACGGCGATGCCCTCGATGCGGGCGAGTTCCTCGTCGACCGCCATCGACAACCATGAATGCCAGCAGGCTCTCGCCACCAGCGCCGTGCACAGCCCGACCGTACAGATCACGCCGATGTCGGTGTACGAGACGGCGAGCAGGTCGCCGAACAGGTAGCTCTCCAGGCTGGCGCGCCGTGGCGAGAGCACCGATACCGCGATGATGCCGAAGGCCAGCGAGCCGTGTGCGATCACGGCCAGCAGCGTGTCGGAAGCGAGCAGGCGGCTGCGCTGCAGGCGTGCGAAACCCAGCGCAACCAGCAGGCACAGGGTCAGTGCGCCCGCCGTCAGGTCGATGCCGAGAAACAGGCCGAGTGCGACGCCGAGCAGGGAACCGTGAGCCAGCGTGTCGCCGAAAAAGGCCATCCGCCGCCACACGAGGAAACTGCCGAGCGCGCTGCCCGTCAGCGCGATTGCGATGCCTGCGATCAGCGCACGCAGCAGGAAATCATCCATGCCCGTCACCCACCACCTGCCCGTGGATGTCGTGCTCGTGGTCGTGATGGTGTGCGTACAGGGCCAGCCCCTCGACGGCACGCCGCCCGAACAGTTGCAGGAACTCCGGGTGTGCACCGACCACTTCCGGCTTGCCGGCACAGCAGACGTGCCGGTTCAGGCACAGCACGGTATCCGTGGCCGCCATCACCAGGTGCAGGTCGTGCGAGATCATCAGCACGGCACAGCCGTGGCGCCTGCGCACCGTATCGATCAGCCGGTACAACTCGGCCTGTCCGCCGACATCCACGCCCTGGGCCGGTTCGTCGAGCACCAGCAGTTGCGGCCTGCGCAACAGGGCGCGCGCCAGCAGTACACGCTGGAATTCGCCGCCCGACACGGCCGCCAGCGGCGTATCGAGCAGCCCGCCGATCCCGACCTCGGCAGCCGTTGCGGCGAGTGCGGCAGGGCTGCGTTCGGCGAGCCGCAGGAAACGCCCCACGTCGAGTGGCAGGCTGGAGTCGATCGCGAGCCGTTGTGGCATGTAGCCGATCCGCAGTCCGGGCCGCCGCCACACGCTGCCGCTGCTCGGCGTGATGAGTCCCATCAGCACGCGCAGCAACGAGGTCTTGCCGGCACCGTTCGGCCCGATGATGGTCAGGATCTCGCCCTCGACCAGCGTCAGTGATACGCGGCTCAGGATCGCTTCTCCCCGAACCTGCCAGCCGACCTCGTGCGCCTCGAGGAGGCGATCTGCGCTGCTCATGGTGAAGCGCTGCTGCAGGCAGGACACAGCCCGAGCACTTCCAGCGTCATCGACTCGACGCTGAAGCCGACCCCGCTGGCGTAAACGTCCACCACCTGACGGATCGATGGCTGTTCGGTCTCGAGGGTGCGGCCGCAGCCACGGCATATGTACAACTCGTGGTCGTGCGGGCCGATCCCGATCTGACAGCCGATGTATGCGTTGAGTGACTCGACCCGGTGCACCAGCCCCTGTTCGCACAGGAACTCCAGGGTGCGATATACCGTCGGTGGACCGGGCCGGCGCCTGCCGGCCGTGGCGCCGAGCAGGTCGAGCAGCGCGTAGGCACCCACCGGGCGGTGGCTTTGCCAGACCAGACGCAACACCTGCTCGCGCAGGCCCGTGAGCCGTGCGCCACGCTCGCGGCAGGCATTTCGCGCTCGTGCCAGCGCATCCTCGATGCAACGTGCATGGTCGTGCACGGCGAACGCGGTAACTGCTGCTCCAGTGTCGACAGTCGTCAATGACTTGCTCATGGCGTTATATTGTAACTCCATCTTCCGGAGCCCGCGCATGCCCCCGCGCATCGTCGTGCGAACTGCCGGCTTGCTGCTGTTTCTGCTTGCCAGCGCAGGGCCGGTGCGCGCTGCAAACGCAGAGCGCCCGCTGGTCGTGGGCAGCATTCGCCCGCTGTACCTGATCGTGCTCGCCCTTGCGGGAGATCGCGTCGACACACGGCAATTGCTCGACGCGGGCAGCTCGGCACACGATTTCGCGCTGCGACCCTCGCAGTTGCGGCTGCTTGGCGATGCGCGGCAGGTATTCTGGATCGATCCGGCTCTCGAGCACCCCTTGCTGCCGCTGCTGGCACGGCTGCCCGGGCCGCGGCGCGACACCGCCCTGCTGCCGTCGCTTGGATTGCCCCCGCGAGCCGACGGAGTGGTCGATCCGCATGTCTGGCTGGATCCACGTCTCGCGCTCGCGCTGGCGACGCATATCGAGCGGGTGCTGCTCGAGCGTGGCCTGGTCCGGGAGGGCGAGCTGGACATTGCCGCGTTCGCGGCGAGCATGCATGAAACCGAAGCGCACATGGCGGCAGAACTCGCAGGACTCCAGAACCGGCCGTTCGCGGCGATGCACGACGGTTACGGATACTTCGTGCGCCGTTTCGCCCTGCGAGCGCCGGCCGTGCTGGCGCTCGATGCCGAGCAGCAGGTGGGTGCGCGCACGCTTGCACGCATGCGCCGTGAAGTGCGCGATCACGCCGCGCAGTGTCTGCTCGCCGAGCGCTCTGGCGGCAATCGGCGGCTCGCGCAGGCAATCGCTGCGGGAAGCGGGATTCCCGTGGTCGAGCTCGACTCCCTGGCGGCAGACGTGCCGGCCGGGCCCGACGCGTTTGCACGCTTCCTGGTCGATTTTGCACGTGGCGTCGCCGGTTGTCTGCGTGGCGCCGAAGCTGGTAGTGAAGCGAGGTAGTACACGATGGCCGACGCGACACCAACCGTGCAGCCCGCCCTGATTCTCGTCGACGGTTCCTCGTACCTGTACCGCGCATTTCACGCGTTGCCGCCGCTGACGACCGCAACCGGCCGCCCGACCGGTGCCGTGCGCGGCGTGGTCGCGATGCTGCGCAAGCTGTGCCGCGAATACCCGGCAGTGCCGGTCGTGGCCGTATTCGACGCCAGGGGGCCGACGTTTCGTGAACGCATCCATCCCGGTTACAAGGCGAGCCGCCCGCCGATGCCGGACGATCTGCGCATGCAGGTCGAGCCGCTGCACGCCATCGTGCGTGCGATGGGCCTGCCACTGCTGTGCGTGCCCGATGTGGAGGCCGACGACGTGATCGGCACGCTGGCGAGGCAGGCCGCGGCCAGCGGCGTGCGGGTGCTGGTCTCGACCGGAGACAAGGACCTGGCGCAACTGGTCGACGGGCACGTCACGCTGGTCAATACGATGAACGACACCTGGCTCGACGTCGCCGGTGTGCAGCAGCGTTTTGGCATCGCTCCCACGCAGGTCGTCGATCTGCTGGCGTTGATGGGAGACAAGATCGACGACATTCCGGGCGTGCCCGGTGTCGGCGAGAAGACGGCGCTGGCACTGTTGCAGGCGCTCGGCAGCATCGACGCGATCTACGCCGACCTCGATGCGGTCGCGGCGCTGCCGTTGCGTGGTGCCAGATCGTTG
>DAOLKH010000122.1:0-5872 GCA_035331685.1 Pseudomonadales bacterium | reverse complement strand
GTACGCCGTGCACCGTCTCGAACTCTTCCATGATCGCGCGCGGGCACGCTGCCCCGCCGACGATCACCCGCCGCAGCGACGGCAGGCGCTCGCCGCTCGCGCGCAGATGCGCGAGCAAGCCAAGCCAGACGGTCGGCACACCCGCGGCGACGTTCACCGCCTCGGTCGCGATCAGGCGGGCAAGCGCGGCACCATCACCCATCTGCGGCCCCGGCAACACCAGCTTCGCGCCGGCGACCGCAGCACCGTACGGAATGCTCCAGGCGTTGACGTGAAACATCGGCACCACCGGCAGCACCACGTCGCGCGCGGTGGCGCCCATCACGTCGGGCATCAGGCAAGCGTAGGCATGCAGTACCAGCGCCCGGTGGTCGTACACCACTCCCTTCGGGTTGCCGGTGGTTCCCGACGTGTAGCACAGGGCACAGGCGCTGCGTTCATCGAGTTCGGGCCAGTCGAATACGGGCTCGCAGGCCGAGAGCAGCGTCTCGTAGTCGTGCGCATTGCGCAGGCCCGAGCCGGCCGCGGCTCCGGCCGGCCCCAGGATCACGAAGCCTGCCACGCAATCGAGTCGATCCTGCAGCGCGACCAGCAACGGCACGAACAGCGGATCGACGAACAGCCAGCGGTCGGCCGCATCACGGATGATGAACTCGATCTGGGCCGGAAACAGGCGCGGGTTGATCGTGTGACAGACGAAGCCGGCACACGAAGTAGCGAAATACAGCTCGAAATGACGATGATCGTTCCACGCCAGCGTGCCGATGCGATCTCCGCTCACCGCACCGAGCCGGCGCAACGCACCTGCCAGTTGCGCCGCACGTGCAAAGGCCTCGCGGTAGCTGTAGCGATGCAGAGGCCGGTCAGCCGTCACCGAAACGATTTCCCTGTCCCCGTGCAGGCGTCGCGCGTGTTCCATGATCGAAGTCAGGATCAACTGCCGATCCTGCATGAGTCCGAGCATACGGCCTCCTCCTTGCACCGTGGCGGTGCAGTCCCGGTCTGGTATCGTGGAAACGAAACGCGAGTGGCCAGTGTAGCGTCAAGCGATGGCCGGTCCAGCAGCACCTTCGGAGTCAGACCGCATGAGCGATGACAGCGGTGACGACCCCTCTTTCGAGGAGCTCGTTGTCGACGTACTGCCACTGAAAGGCGACACGGTGGTCAGCCTGAAGCGCGCCCGCGAGATCACTCCGGGCACGCTGGAGCGCCGTCGTGCAGCCGAGGCGCTGGCGACCGGTAACGCCAATTCGCTGCCGACCGAACACATTCCGCTGGTGGAACCGCACGCCGAACTCGCTTTCGTTCGCCCCGGTGTGCAGCACGGCGTGTACCGCCGGCTGCGACTCGGTGAATACCGTTGCGATTCGCGGCTGGATCTGCACGGGCTCGGGGTTGCGCAGGCGCGCGAGGCGCTGTGGCGTTTCGTCGCCGACTGCATGCGCCACGACATCCGCGTCGGACTGGTCACGCACGGGCGTGGCGTGGGTCGCAGCACGCCGGCCCTGCTGAAAAGCTGCGTCGCTCTGTGGCTGCCGTGCCTTCCCGAAGTGCTCGCCTTCCACTCCGCACCGCGTCATCTGGGCGGCACCGGAGCGACGCTGGTGTTGCTGCGCAAGAGCGAACGCGCACGCAACGAGAATTTCGAGCGCCACGGCAAGCGCACGCGCTGAGCGCGCGCCGTCGACATCACCAGCCCATGACGTCCTTCACGAACGGGATGCTGAGTCGCCGGCCGGCGCCGAGCGAGGCGGTGTCGAGGCAATCGAGCACGGCGATCAGCGCCCCCATCGAACGCTGGCTGCGCGACCAGACGAAGCGTGCCACCTCGGGGTCCAGCACCAGGCCACGGTTGCGCGCCCGCAAGCGCAACGCATCGATGCACGCCTCGTCATCGGGCAGCGCAAGCGCGACAAACTCACCGCCCTGCAGGCGCGAACGCAGATCGGCGAGGCGAAAGCCAGCCTGGGCCGGCGGCAGCGTTGCCGCGATCAGCAGCCGGCATCCCGTCTCGGCACAGCGGTTGTACAGATGAAACAGCGCCTCCTCCCATCCGGGCAAGCCAGCCACGGCATCGGCGTCGTCCAGGCATACCAGCGCATGCACTTCCAGACCGGCCAGCAGCTCGTCCGGCGGCGCGTCACGCAAAGCCGCGAGCGGCAGATAGACGACCGCTGCTCCGCGTGCCTCCAGCGCATGACACCCCGCCTGCAACAGGTGCGTGCGCCCGCTACCCGGTGGCCCGTGCAGGTACAGACTCCCCGGGCCGCCCGTCACGAATCGTTCGATGCGCACGACTGCGGAGCGGTTCGCTGCACAGGGATGGAAATTCGCAAACGATGCGTCGTCGCAGAGGCGCACCGGCAACGGCAGTTGCAGTGCCATCAGGCCCCGCCCGGTTCGGGCGGCTGCGCACCAGCCGGTGATTGCGTACCTGCCGGCGACCGCGCGGGCACTTCCACCGCCACCGCCTCGGCCGCCACAGGGCCATAGAACACACTGGCGCGGTAGCGTTCGTGCACATGGCGCAGCAGCACCATGATCACGGCCGAGACGGGCAGTGCGAGCAGCACACCGGTGAAGCCGAACAGTTGCCCCCCAGCCAGCACCGCGAAGATCACCACCACCGGATGCAGTCCGATACGGTCACCCACCAGCCGCGGCGTCAGGTACATGCCCTCCAGCGCCTGGCTCGCAACGAACACCGCAAGCACCCACAACAGCGGCGGCCAGTCACCGAACTGCACCAGCGTCGCGATCGCCGCCGATCCCAGCCCGAGCACCAGTCCCAGATAGGGCACGATGCTCGCGAGGCCGGCCAGCATACCGATCAACAGCGCGAGATCGAGTCCCACCAGCATCAACCCGATCGTGTAGCACACGCCGAGCGCGAGCATCACCAGCAGTTGCCCGCGAATGAACGCACTGACGACCTCGTCGCACTCGCGCGCAAGCTCGAGCACCGTGCGCTCCCACGCGCGCGGCAGCACGTCGTGCATGTGTGCGAGCAAGCGATCCCAGTCGCGCAGCAGATAAAAGGTCACGACCGGGATCAGCACCAGATTCACAACCCAGCCGACGAGCGCGATCGACGAGGCAGTCGCCGAGCTCAGCAGGCGCTGTGCGAAGCCACCCGCGCTCTGCCAGTTCGCGACCAGCGCATCACCAAGCGCCTGAATCGGCAGGTCACCCTCCGCGATACCGAAGCGGCGCTGCAACCACGGCAGCAGCGTGCTGCTGAACCATTCGATGACGACCGGCACCTTCGCCGCCATCACGTGCATCTGCCGCCCCAGCAGCGGCACCAGCACCAGCACCAGAGCCACCAGCAGCAGCCCCATGCACAGGAAGACCAGACATACTGCCAGCGTGCGCCCGAGCCCGGCACGCTGCATGCGATCGACCGCGGGATCCCAGAGGTACGCAAGGGCCATGCCGGTCAGAAACGGCATCAGGATCGGGCCGAGCAAATGCAGCAGCCAGCCGACGGCCACCACCACACCCAGTACGAGCGCCCGTTGCGCGACACTCGTCGAAGTAGCTGCCTCGTCCATGCGCGCTCAGCTCCCGGACCAGCGATAGTGCAATTCGGCGGCGTCCCCGCGCAGCTGCAGTTGCGGCAGCAGCGACAGTTCGCGCAATACGGATTCCGTGTCGCTCGCGGTCACCAGGTCGAAAAAGAACGAATCGCGATCGACCAGCACGAGCTGGACCCGGCGTACCGACGTCATCTCGCGCAGCAGCCTGTAGGTGCGATAGTACGCCTGGAACGTGTTCAGCCCGTCCACGCGAAGTCGCAATTGCTCGCCTTCGGTCTCGGCAGCGCGCACCGCATAGCGCGCCGCCACACCTTCGGCACCGAAGTCGATGATCTCGCCAGCAAGCGTCTCGACGGCCGGCGCGCTGCCCTGCCCTTCGCTCGTCTGTTCGCCATCGAGGTACCGCCATTCGCCGAGCCAGCCCCCATCGCTGCCGGCCGCGAGCTTCGCGATCAGCACCGGACCCGGGCCATAGCGCTCGCTCGCCGCACGCAACGCCTGCGCATCGAGTCCCCACACCTGTTCGACACCAACGGTCGCGCTGTCCTGCAGGTCCATTTCCGGAAAACGCAGCGGAATGTCGCGCCGCGCACCGTGCCAGCGCAGCCAGGCAGCGAGCGCCGCGTCGGCGTCACGATCGAACAGACGCGGCCCTGCGCCCGACCCATCGTCGATCGCCAGCCACAACAGGATCGCGGGTCGATTCGGCGGCAGAATCGGCTCGCCGGCCCGCTGCAACACGCTCGCGATCATCTGCGGAGAGAACACCGCGTGCAGGCCGAGTTCCTCGGCGGGTCCCTGGCTGCGTGGCGGATACGCGAGGCGAGTGAAATAGAACTGCTGCAGTTGCCGGTCGGCATCCCGGATCGCTGTCGCCACGACCGGGTTGCCCAGCACATGTTGCGAGCCGCTGCTCTTCACGAACACTTCCGCCAGCGCAGCAGCAGCCGCTGCCGAGCGTGCCGCACTGTCCTGCGCCGCGACCGGCACCTCGGCCTCGTTCAGCGTGGTGGCACCCACCGCCAGCGCCCACGACGCAAGCAGCCACAGCACGAGCGACGGGAAACCCGTCCGGAAAATGCGTGGACTCATGAAGGGGATGCCGTTGCACCGAGGATGGCGTTGCGCGCCATTGTAGCAAGGCCGCCCCCGTTTGCCGCTGCAAAGCGCCGACTGCTAGAATCGCGCGCCCCGAACGAGCGGCGAGCGCCCATGTCCGAAGCCAGCAACCGAGGTCTCTCCTACAAGGATGCCGGCGTCGACATCGACGCCGGCAACGCGCTGGTCGGGCGCATCCGCGACATCGCCCGCCGTACGCGCCGTCCCGAGGTGCTCGGTGGAATCGGCGGCTTCGGCGCACTGTGCGAACTGCCTGCACGCTACCGCGAGCCGGTACTGGTGGCGGGTACCGACGGCGTCGGCACCAAACTCAGGCTGGCGATCCAGCTCGGCATCCACGACACGATCGGCATCGACCTGGTCGCAATGTGCGTGAACGACCTGGTGGTGGCAGGAGCCGAGCCACTGTTCTTCCTTGATTACTACGCCACCGGCCACCTCGATGTCGAGGTCGCTGCCAGCGTGATCCGCGGCATCGGCACCGGCTGCGAACAGGCCGGCTGCGCGCTGGTCGGCGGCGAGACCGCCGAAATGCCGGGCATGTACGCCGGCGACGACTACGACCTTGCCGGTTTCTGCGTCGGCGTGGTCGAGAAGAGTCGCATCATCGACGGCAGCCGGGTTGCACCCGGTGACGCGCTGATCGGACTCGCGTCGAGCGGCGCGCATTCGAACGGCTATTCGCTGATCCGCAAGATTCTCGAAGTGAGTGGCGCCGATCTCGAGGCCGATCTCGACGGGCGCCCGCTTGCGGCGGCGCTGTTGGCCCCGACGCGCATCTACGTGAAACCACTGCTCGCGCTGATCGCAAGCTGTCGCGTCCACGCACTTGCGCACATCACCGGCGGCGGCCTGCTGGAGAACGTGCCACGCGTGCTGCCCACGGGCTGCGCCGCAGTGATCGACACCGCGAGCTGGGATGAGCCGCAACTGTTTCGCTGGCTCGCCCGTGCCGGCGGCGTCGCACGCCAGGAGATGTATCGCACCTTCAACTGCGGGGTCGGCATGGTGGTCTGCGTACCGGAGCAGGACTGCGAGCGTGCGATCGACGAGCTGAACGCCGCCGGCGAACAGGCGTGGCGCATCGGACGCATCGAAACGATCGGCAGCGACGGCGAACAGGTGCGCCTGCTTGGCTGCTGAAACGATGCAGCGCTGCCGTCTGGTCATCCTGGTCTCCGGCAGCGGCAGCAACCTGCAGGCGTTCATCGATG